>NZ_JBNHGF010000013.1:0-23162 GCF_059091005.1 Arthrobacter sp. Y3223164 | reverse complement strand
CACCCCGACGCACGAGCGCGGCGCCGTGTTGCTGCGCGCCGCCGTCGTGCTTGAACAGAACGCCGAAGCCTGGGGGCTGGAGCTGGCCCGGGAAGAGGGCAAGACCCGGGCGGAAGGCCACGGCGAGGTGCTGCGGGCGGCGCAGATTTTCCGTTACTACGGGAACGACGGCGACCGCGCCGCCGGGGAGATCTTCTCCTCCCCGCGGCGCGGCGAGAAGATCCTCGTGACCCGCAAGCCGCTCGGCGTGGTCGGCGTGATCACCCCGTTTAACTTCCCCATCGCCATCCCGGCGTGGAAGATCGCTCCGGCCCTGGCGTACGGCAACACCGTGGTCTGGAAGCCGGCGAGCACCGTGCCGCTGCTGGCACTGCGGCTGGCCCAGGCGCTGGACTCCGCCGGGCTGCCGGCCGGCGTGCTGAACCTGCTGATCGGCCCGGGCGCCATGGGCAACACCCTCGTCGAGCACCCGGCGCTGGACGGCCTGACCTTCACGGGCTCCACCGGGGTGGGCCGCCGCCTCGCCGCGGAGGCGGCCGGACGCGGTGTTCCCGTGCAGGCCGAGATGGGCGGTAAGAACGCCGCCGTCGTCCTAGCCGACGCCGACCTGCAGCTTGCCGCCGAACAAGTCATGCTCGGTGCCTTCCGCTCCACCGGGCAAAAGTGCACCGCCACGTCAAGGCTCATCGTGGCCGATGCCGTCGCCGACGAATTCCTCGCCGTGCTCACCGAGCGCGCCCATGCATTGGCAGTCGGCGATCCGGCCGACCCCGCGGTGCAGATGGGACCGGTCATCAACGACGCCGCCCGGAAGTCCATTCACGACGGCATCGAAGCCGCGCTAGCGCAGGGGGCCCGGCGGATCGTCGGAGGCCAGCGGTACGAGGATGGCTTCCTCGCCCGCGGCTACTTCGTCCCGCCGACCGTCCTGGAGCTCCCCGACGACCGGGAGCTCGACCTGTGGCGCGAGGAACTTTTCGGACCCGTGCTGGCCGTCCGCCGGGCGGCCACCGCGGAGCAGGCCTTCGAGCTGGCGAACGACAGTGAATTCGGGCTCTCCGCCGCCCTGTTCACCCAGGACGTTACGCGTGCCCTCGACGCGATCGACGACCTCGATGTCGGCATCCTGCACGTCAACTCCGAATCCGCCGGCGCCGACCCGCATGTACCCTTCGGCGGCGCCAAGAAATCCGGCTACGGTCCCAAGGAACAGGGCGCGGCGGCCAAGGAGTTCTTCACCCATACCACCACGGTTTATCTGCGCGGCGGGACCGCCGGAGCCTGAGGGACACATGACTGCCTCCATCGATAACATCAAGCACATCCTGGTCGTGGGTTCCGGCGCCATGGGCTCTCAAATCGGCATGGTCGCCGCCCTGGCCGGGTACCGGGTCACCGTCCAGGACATCGCCGAAGGGATGCTCGCCCAAGCCAAAAAGCAGCTGACCGCGCGCATGGAGGCCAGTGCGGCCAAGGGGCGGATCAGCCGAGAGGACGCCGACGGCGCGTTGGGCCGCCTGGCCTTCGGCACGGACCTCGCGGCCGCGGCGGCGGACGCCGACTTCGTCATTGAAGCCGCCACCGAGAGGCTCGAGATTAAGCAACAGATCTTCGCCCGGCTGGGCGAGGTGACACCCCCGCACGCCATCCTGGCCACCAACTCCTCCACCCTCGGCTCGTCCAAGGTCGCCGCGGTGACCGGCCGGCCGGAGCAGGTCTGCAACATGCACTTCTTCAACCCGGCCCTGGTGATGAAGTGCGTGGAGGTGGTCCGGCACGAGTCGACGTCGCAGGCCACCGTGGACACCGTGATGGAACTGGCGCGGCGTTTCGGCAAGGCGCCCGTCCTGATCAACCAGGAGGTCCCGGGCTTCGTTGCCAACCGGCTGATGGGCGCTCTGCAGAAGGAAGCGCTGGCCCTCCACACAGCGGGCGTTGCCAGCCTCGAGGACATCGACACCACGGCCAAGACCGCCCTCGGCCACCCGATGGGCCCCTTCGAACTCATGGATATGGTCGGCCTGGACGTCATCGACTTCATCGCCCGTGCCACCTACGCCGACACCGGCGACGAGGCGGACCTGCCGCATCCGGCCATCACGGAGCTTGTCGAGCAAAACCGGCTGGGACGCAAGACCGGCCGGGGCTGGTACAGCTACTGACGAATCGCTCCAAGGGACTAACCACTTCAACCGCTCACCCTCGTTCTGGAAATACGACAAAGCCGCGCTTCGCCGATATCATCGGCATATGACGATGCAACGGCAACGGGCCGCGGGCCGAACAGGCGATTTGGCGCCGGCGGCCGCGTTGTTCCACAGCCTTTCGGATCCCACCCGGCTGACCATCCTGCAGCACCTGACCACCGGCGAACACAAGGTCCGGGAGCTGACGGAACACCTCGGCCTTGCCCAGTCCACGGTCAGCGCCCACCTGTCGTGCCTGAGCGACTGCGGCCTCGTCACCTCGCGCCCGGTCGGGCGGGCGTCGATGTACTCGCTGACCACCGAGCCCGAACTGCTCGCCGCCCTGGCGTCAGCCGAGCAACTCTTGAAGGCCACCGGCTACGCCGTCGAGCTGTGTCCGACGGTTGCTGGCGGCCGGGCTGCCGCCGAGGCGCCCTCCGCGAAGCCAATGACAGGTGCGGCGCCCTCATCCGAGGCATCGGCGTGAGCGGACACCACCACCATGCCGGGCCCACGCACCGCGGCCGGCTGGCCATCGCCTTCGGCATCACCGCCTCCATCCTGGTCGCCATGGTGGTCGGCGCCTTCGTGACCGGGAGCCTCGCACTGCTGGTGGACGCCGGACACATGCTCACCGACGCCGGCGGGCTGCTGATCGCCCTGCTCGCCGCTTCGCTCATGGCCCGCCCGCACACGCCGCGCCGCACCTGGGGATACCTCCGGATGGAAGTCCTGGCCGCCGGCGCCCAGGCCGCGGTCCTGCTCGCGGTCGGAATCTACGCGCTGGTTGAAGGTGTCCAGCGGCTGTTCCACCCGCCCGAAGTCAGTTCGGGCGGCCTGCTGGTCTTCGGCATCATCGGCCTGCTGGGGAACATCGCCGCCATGCTGGTGCTTAGCGCCGGACGGAACGCGAACCTCAACCTGCGGGCGGCTTTCCTCGAGGTGGTCAACGACGCCCTCGGCTCCGTCGCCGTCATCGCCAGCGCCGTCGTCATCGCCACCACCGGGTGGACCCAGGCCGACGCGCTGGCCGCGATGCTGATCGCCGTCCTGATCGTCCCGCGCACCGTCAAGATCCTCCGCGAGGCGGGCAGCATCCTGCTGGAAACCGTGCCGAAGGGCCTGGATCTCGAGGACGTCCGCCAACACATCCTGGAAGTGCCGCATGTGCTGTCGGTCCACGACCTGCACGCCTCGCGGATCTCCTCCAACATCCCGGTACTCAGCGCGCACGTGGTGATCGAGGATTCCTGCTTTGTGGACGGTCACGCCCCACAGGTCCTGGACCAACTCCAGCAGTGCGTGGCCGAACACTTCGAGCTGAGCGTGGAACACTCCACCTTCCAACTGGAGCCCGCGGGCCACGTGGAGCACGAGCACCCGGGCCACGACTGAGCGGAACGGCCGGCGCGGCATCGCCCCTCACACCGGCCGTTCCTTGCCGGACGGGGCGAGCTACTGCGCCGGGACGAACTCCCCTGCCACCACACGGCCCATCAACTCCGTGAGGAGATCCACGCCGGCGAGCAGGTCGTCGTCGTGGGTCAGCTCCTTCTCATTGTGGGAGACGCCGTCCACGCTGGGCACAAACAGCATGATGGTGGGGACGACGTCCTTCAGGTTGGTCGAATCGTGCCCCGCGAGCGTGCGGACCGTTCCGTACGTCAGGTCCAGCGCCTCCGCGCACTTGGCGGCCAGCCGCATGCCCGCCTCGTCGTAGGACTTCGCCGCCCAGACGTGTTCGGCGCCGCGTTCGATCCGCACACTTGCCCTTCGCTCGATCTCAGCGACCCGGCGGTGCAGTTCGGCATCGGCGGCGGCAAGCACATCGGGGTCCGTGCTGCGCACGTCCACGAGCAACTCCACCCGGTTGGCCACCACCACGGGCGAGTTCGGGTAGACCGTGAATTCCCCGCAGGAGGTGATGACGGAATGCTCGTCCGTGCTGAATTCGTCTGCAACCTCCCGCGCGGCGACCACCAGCGAGGAGGCTCCGAGCAGCGCGTCGTGCCGGTCGGCAATCACCGTGGCACCGGTGTGCGCCTGCTCGCCGTGCACGATGAACTCGTATTTGTTCGCGCCCCAGGTGGATTCCACCAAGCCGATGGTCAGCCCGGCGTCCTCCAGCGACCGACCCTGCTCAATATGGATTTCCACGTACGCCGAGATATCGAGGGAAAAGTCGCCGATGGTGCCGATCGCTTCCAGCGCCTCGCGGACGGTGGTGCCGCGCGGATCGGTGGTGGCAAGGACCTTCTCGGCGGGCAGTTTGCCGGTGAACACGGAGCTGCCCATCATGGAGGGCTTGAACCGGCACCCTTCCTCGTTGAACCAGTTGACGACGGCGATGTTGAACGCCGGCCTGGTGCCCTCGGCCGCCAGCCGCTGCTTGAGCCGGATCGCCGCGTGGGCTCCGGCCAGCACGCCGTAGGCGCCGTCGAAGCGCCCGCCCAGTGGCTGCGAGTCCAGGTGCGAGCCTACGGCGATATAGGGAGCACCGGGCACCAGCTCGAGCAGCGCGAATTGGTTCCCCACCGCGTCGTAGCGGACCTCGAAACCGTGCCCCTCGACCAGTCCGCGGAACCAGTTCCGGGTCTGCCCGTCCGCAACGGTCCCGGCCTGACGGTCCACTCCCCCGCCGGCCGTGGCGCCGAACGTGCTCATCGAGCGGAAGTCGTGCAGGAAGGACCCGGCGTCGTCGCTGGACTTGCCGGCCTGCTGCGTGGCAGTGATGGTCATGATGGCACTCCTAGGGACTGATTGTTCAAGAGGTTCTCTGCGGACGACGTCGGCGCCGGGCTCGGGGCACGGACGGCGGCCCGGTTCGGGGCTGGGTCGGGCGCCCGCTTCGGGGCCGGATGCGCGGCGTTTCCCGCGCTCGGAGCCGTGCCCGCGTCCAAGGTGTCGTGGCTAAATTCGCCGCCGACGATCGTGGCAAGGACCTCGAGCGCGGAGATGTCGGCAGCGTCCAGAGGTGAGCCGGACAGCACCGCGAAGTCCGCCAACTTCCCCCTGCGCAACGTGCCCTTCTCGCTGGCCACGCCCGTGGCCCGGGCGGCCCAGTCGGTGTAAGTCCGCAGCGCTTCTTCGGCGGTCAGGCCCTCGGATGCGCCGCCGAGGATCCGTCCTTGTTCGGTGCGCCGGTCCACCCAGGACTGCATGGCGCGCAGCACGTTGTTGTCGGCCACCGGCAGGTCGGAGCTGCCGGCCACCAGGATGCCCGCGTCCACCAGCGAGCGCCCCCGGTAGAGCCAGCCCTCGCGTTCGGGGCCCACCAAGGCGGCAAACTGGTCGCCCAGCGGGCCGATGAACGCGGCCTGCGGGGTGACAGCGATCCCGGCCGCGGCGACGGGCGCCAGCTGGTCTGGGCGCGAAATGCCGAAGTGCTCAATCCGGTTGGGCAGATGGTTCCGGCCGTAGCGCTCCTGGCAGCCGATAATGATGTCGGTGGCCAGATCGATGGCCGCGTCGCCGATGGCATGAAGCGCAATCGGCCAGCCGGCCCGGTAGGCCGCGTCCACCCGTTCACGGTAGGCCTCGGGTGAATCCAGCAGGTAGCCCGTGGTGTGCTGGTGGCCGCAGTAGTCCTCGGTCACGGCCGCGGTGACGCCCAGCAATGAGCCGTCCATAAAGACCTTCACCGGTCCCAGGGACACCCATTCGTCGCCGAAGCCCGCAACCGCCCCGAGGTCCAGGCCCAGTCCGTTGCCGGTGCCATGCATGTCGGCGGCGTTGGCCTCAAGCGGCCGCAGCGAGTCGAGCGCGGGCATCAGCTGGGCGCGGGCGTGGAGCTTGCCGGCCTGCTTGGCCTTCAGATACGCCTGAACTTCCACCGGGCTGTGCCCTATCCAGCCGCCCCCGATGCCTGCCTCGGTGAAACTGGTGATCCCCTCGGCCGCGTAACGCGTGGTCGCCGCGTCCAATGCCTCGACGATCCGCTCCACTGGATACGGCAGCAGCAGGTTCTGGATCAGCTGCTGCGCGGATTCTTCGACGACGCCGGTCGGGTAGCCGTCCGGGCCGCGGAGCACGGCGCCGCCGGTGGGGTCGCTGAAGCCGGGATCGAACACGCCGGCCAGGCGCAAGGTGGCGGAGTTGGTGATGGACAGGTGCCCCGAGACGTGCCGCAGGTACAGCGGCCGGTCGCCCGTAATCTCGTCCAACCGTCGGATGTCCGGAAAGGCCCCGCCATGGTGCTTGTGGTTGAAGCCGGTGCCGTTGACCCAGGCGCCCGGCCGGTCCTCCAGCCGCCGGACCTCGGCGTCCAGCAGCGCATACAGTTCCTCAAGGCCGCGCGCCTGATCCAGCTCGACGGCGCCCAAGCCCAGCCCCCACCACGTGGTGTGGCAGTGCGCGTCAATGAAGCCGGGCACCACGGCGGCACCGCCCAGCGATACTTCGCGGGCAGCAGTGCAGCCGTCAAGCTCCTCATCGAAGCCGACAATCCGTCCATTGAGCACGCCGACGGCTCGGGCGCGGGGACGCTCTGATTCCAGGGTGAGGATTTCGGCGTCGCGCAGGATGAGGTCCAGTTTCATCGTGTCCCCTCCGCCGCCGCCGCCGCCAGCGGCTTGCCGGCATCCTGCGCAGCCAGCCCGGGTGCGGCCAGGCCGACGATCTCCTCCGGTGCATTGGCCGTGCCCGGCGGCATCGTCTGCGGATCCGTGACCAGGTGCAGCAGCGCCAGCCACCCGCTGGCCAGGGCACGCTCCAGCGCCGGCCCAAACTCGGAGGTCGCTTCGACGCGTTCCCCGTGCCCGCCGAAGCTGCGGATCCAGTCGGAGAAGTTGGGGTTGACCATCGAAGTGCCGGACGGCCGGTCCGGGTAATGCTTGCGCTGGTGTTGGACGATGGTGCCGAAAATGCCGTTGTCCACCACGATCACCAGCGGAGCAGCACCGTGCGCCGCCGCCACGGCCAGTTCCTGCGCATTCATCATGAAGTCGCCGTCGCCGCAGACGGCCACCACCTGCCGGTTCGGTTCTATCAGCGACGCGGCGACGGCCGCCGGGACGGCCAGTCCCATGGCGCCGTTGCGCGGCCCGATCAGCGAACCGGCGCCGTGGTGGGTCAGGTAGCGGTGGCCCCAGAGGGTGGCGTTACCGGCGCCGTACGTCACCACCTTGTCCGCCGGCAGCCGGTCTTCCAGCACGCCGAAGGCCACCCCCAGGTCAACCCCGGGGCTGTGGTCCGGACGAGGCGTGGCGAACCGGCGCTGGTCTGCGGCGAGCGCGTCCATCCAGCCGCTGCCCCGTGTGCCGCGGGCCTCTGCTGCGGGAGGAAGTGCGTCAACGAAGGCCGACGGCGAGACCGCCATATGCTGGTCAATCCGGCCGGAGTGCATGGCTGCATCCGGATCCGGCAGCACCAGCACCGTCGTGGCGTCGAAGCCCTTGGTGTAGCCGTCGCTGAGCACATCGCTCCGACCGCAGCCGATGAACAGCAGCAGGTCGGCCTCGTCCAGTCTGGCGGCCAGGGTGTCCGCCCGGCCGTAGCCGAGCCAGCCGGACCAAGCCGCCGAACCGTGCGGAACCACGTCGTAAGCCCGCCAGTCGGCGGCCACCGGTACCTGGGCCTCGGCTGCCCACGCAGCGAGGTTGCCGCCGTCGTCGCCCCAGCCCTCGCCGCCGGCAATGATCAACGGGCGGAGGGCAGCGGCCAGCCGGCCGGCCAGTTCCTCCATCGCGGCCGGAGGCGGGACGGCTGATGCGAGCGCACGTGGTTGAACTACCCGCGTTTTGGTCGGCCGGACCAGCACGTCCTCCGGCAGGCCGATGACCACGGGTCCGGGCCGGCCGGACACCGCCAATTGCATTGCCTCGGCCACCGTCTCCGCGGCGCGGTGCTCGTCGTCGAGCACCACCACCCGCTTTGCCGTGGTCGAGAACCAGCCCTCAAGGCTGAACTCCTGGAACGAGTCCCGCCCCCGGTCCGCCACCGGGATCAGGCCGACAAAGAGCACCAGCGGCGTCGCATCCTGCCACGCGGTATGCACGGCAATCATCGCGTTCGCGGCGCCCGGGCCGCGGGTCACCATTGCGATGCCCGGGATGCCGGTCTTGCGCCCCTCCGCCAGCGCCATGAACCCGGCGCCGCCCTCCTGGCGGCACACCACGGTTGACACCGGCGAGTCGTGCAGCCCGTCCAGGACATCGAGGAAGCTTTCGCCCGGTACGGAATACACCCGCCGGACGCCGTGCGCCTCAAGTTGTCGGACAATCAGGTGGCCTGCGGACATGGCCATAGGGTGGTGCTCCTTCGTCAGGAAATTCGTCGTCGAACGTTTGGATCAGTGCTTGAAGCCGGGCAGGTTCACGCTCATGCACGGCGCCAGCGCACCGGCCACGGCGGTGAACAGGCTCAGGAACACCAGCAATGCGGCGGCCGGCCACCAGTGGTTTCCGGCGGCGGCTACGGTACCGGTGGCCAGCAGCGGAACGAACCCGGAGAGCATGCCGGCGGTGTTGGAGGCGAAGCCCACCCCGGTGTAGCGGGTGCGCGCCGGGAACAGGCCGGTCAGCACCGTGCCGGAAGCCGCGTACGGGAAGGAGAGCGTCGCCACGGCGAGCACCATGCCGGTGACCACAAGCGCGTGGTTGCCGCTGTCCACCAGCAAGAAGGACGGCACCGCGGCCACGGCGGAGGCGATGCCGCCGAAAAGGATGACGCGGCTGGCACCGAACCGCTCGCCCAGCCGGCCGCCCAGGATGAGGACGGGAATTTCGACGACGGCGGCGATGATGCCGCCCAGCAGCATCAGCTGGGCGGGGTAGCCCAGGATGTTCACGCCGTAGTAGACCACAAACGCGGTGACCAGATAGAAGCCGCCGACGCCGAGCAGGGCCGCGGCCATGCCGATGATGATGTGCTTCCAGGACTCCCTCAGGGTGGTGCGGATCGGGGCCTTCTCCACCTGGTCGTGCTCCAGCAGCTCGGCGAAGACCGGGGATTCTTCCAGCCTGCTGCGAATGTAGAGCGCGATCAGCAGCATCGGGATGGCGGCCAGGAAGGGGATGCGCCAACCGAAGGAGTTGAAGGATTCCTGCGAGAAAAACAACGTCATGAGGAAGAAGCCACCGGAGGAGAGGATGGTGCCGATCGGTGAACCGATCTGCGGCAGCGCCGCGTAGCGGGCACGGCGCTCCAGCGGGGCATTCTCCACCACAATCGTCATGGCGCCGGACCACTCGCCGCCCACAAACAGTCCCTGGGCCACGCGCAGCAGCACCAGCAGCACCGGAGCGGCAATACCAATGGCGGCGTACGTCGGCAGCAGGCCGATGAGGCCGGTCACCACGCCGATGCCCACAATGGTGACCATCAAGGTCTTGCGGCGGCCGATTCTGTCGCCCATCGCCCCGAAGAACATCCCGCCCAGCGGACGCGCCACCAGGCCGACGCCGAAGGTGGCGAAGGAGGCCAGCGCCGCCGCCGTTGCGTTCTCGTTGGCGAAGTACTGGACGTTGAACACCAGCGCCGCCGCCGCGCTGAACAGGAAGAAGTCGTACCACTCCATGGCAGTGCCGATGAGGGCACCGATGGAAACCTTCATCGCCTCCTTGTCCGTGATCTGCCGGGTGGCCCCGGCCTCGAGGTTCAAGGTTTCTGACATGGTTCCTCCGTGTTGGGTGTTCAGGTGTTCCGTTGTGCCGGACGCCACAACGCGCCGATGACGCACACCAGCCTCCCAGAGTGTGCCGCGTCACACCCGCACGAAACGTTGCGGCTTTTCGCGGCTAGGATGTGCAAAAGCACACGATAGGGGTAAAAACGCCATGGAAGCACCGCTCATGAAAAACCACGACGACGATGACGCCTCGGCGGCCCGTTGGAACCTGCTGCTGGACCAGCTGTCCGTGGACAAGCTGACGGACCTCTTCATCGAACGCATCCTGCAACTCGACGACTACCGGGACGGAGTGCTGCCGGCCAGCGAGATCCGCCGCACAGGGGCGGCCTCGTTCCGGGCGCTGATTGAGAGCCTGCGCCCCGGCGACGACAGTGAGCGCCTCATCGCCGAGCGGCAAGGCATTTCATTGGACGTGGGTGTCTCCCGCGCGAGGACCGGCATCCCCGTGGAGTCCCTGATGACCGCGATCCGCATCGACTTCACCGTGATCTGGGGCGAACTCATGGCGCTGGCCGGTCCGGGCGACGCCGAGCTACTGGTGCGCCGGGCCGAAACGGTGTGGCAGGTGGTGGACTCCTACGCGGCGGAAACCCAAGCCATTTATATGGCCGAGCGCCAGCGCATGGCCCAGGAAGAATCCTCCGTGCGGCAAGGACATGTCGCCACGATATTCGGGCAGGTCGACCCTCCGTCGGAGACGCTCACCCGCATCGCCGACGAACTCGGCATCGATGAAACCGCTCCCCTCGTGGTCGCGGCAGCCACAACTGACGACGCCGCCGCGCTTCGGGTGGAGGTTGCCTCGGCTTCCCGCCTTGGCACAGAGATATTCACCCATCCCCTGCCCGACGGATTGGTCGCCTTCTGGGCAGCCGATGACCGCCCGGGCAGCGCCGCACGCGAAACCACCGAGCACATCAAGAACATCCGCTGCGGCCTGGTCGCCCAGGTTGGCGGCCTCACAGATTTACGCGTCGCCGCCCAAACCGCCCGCGCCCTGGCATCGTTGGCCGAGGAGAGTGATCAGCAGGCCCTCACGATGCAAAACGCCTGGGCCAGACTGTCTCGGCACCGCCTCTCGGAAACCGGGGTTCCCATTGTCCCCGACGTGGACGCCGCTCTGGCCCGATGCGGGACGGTGGAACGGACCCGGCTGGTGGAAGCGGTACGGTCCTACCTTTCTACGGGCAGCATCGCCCAGTCCGCCGACCAGCTCTACTGCCACCGGAATACCCTGATGAACCGGCTGCGTCGCTTCACGGAATTAGTCGGCGTCGACGTGACCATCCCCCAACAAGCCGCCCGCCTCGTCGTCGCTTGGTCCTGATCGAGCGACGCAGCCAATCTCGCTGGCCGGGCGCGCGCCGCACCTGGGATACCTCCCGATGGCTGGAGCCCTCAGGCCACGTGGAGCACGAGCACCCGGGCCAAGGACTGAGCGGAACGGCCGACGCGGTTGGCGCAGCAGCGCTGCCGGCAGCTTAACCCTGTGCTGCTACAGGAGCGGTGTCTTGATCAGCTTCTTGTTAACGAATCCGTCCATGCCGAAACGAGCAAGCTCGCGGCCGACGCCGGAGCGCTCGACCCGCCGAAGGGCAAGTCAGCTTGAGGGTCCGGAGTGGAGTTGATAAACATCAAAGGACGCCGGCACGGTCCTGCACCATAGTATTGCGCCATGGCTCGAAGGCGCGTGAGCACTCTTCACTGCCTCCGCGACATCCTCATCACTTGCAGCCGGTATTTCTAAGAGAACTTCGCCCGTTGTCGGATTGATTGTCCTGTAGTAGCTCATAAAGATTGAGCATACCCATCATCGACTTCGGTATTCCAGCACTCCCCGCCAACCTCAACCATCGATCATTGCTGTCGCCAATTAATGTCATTCCTGAGTCGAGCGGGTAGAATATTAATGTTCGAGATCAGACCGGAGATCCCGGCGTCTCGATTGAATTTCTAGGAGAAGAACCCGTGGCTTCACCAATGGCGCTGCAGTCTCAAATCTATCGATCGCTGCCGGACATGGAACGATCGGAGGCCATCGTCCGCCGGATCTCTACAGCAATCTCCTTAGGCATGCTCCGGGTCGGGGAACGCCTTCCGGTTGAGGCTGAACTGTCAGAGATGTTCGGGGTCGCTGGCGCAACGCTGCGGGATGCCTTGGCAGAACTGCGGGACCAAGGTGTGGTCGAAACCAGGCGGGGGCGCAACGGCGGCACTTTTGTGGTGAAGTTCCCTGCCACACAGGAGGAGAACCTGCGCCTGTACCTGCGCGAGACCTCCATCGCCGACCTTCGCGATCTGGGCGACGAGCAAACAGCCGTTGCTGCCGCCGCCGCCCGCCTGGCCTGCGATCGAGCAGATCCCAAGGACCTGGACCGGCTGGAACGATTGGCCCGCGGGCTTGAACAGGCGGCTACCCCCGAGGTTCAAGCGCGGGCCGACAGTCGCTTCCACATCGAATTGGCGGTGGTAGCACAGTCGCCGCGGCTGACGAGCCAGGAGATCAGGCTGCAATCGGAGGTCGGGCAACTACTGTGGACTCCGTTGGCAGGCGTATTCGACGCTCAGGCCGCGGCGCGTGAGCACCTGGGAATCGTGGCCGCAGTGCGGGAGGACGACCCCGATAGGGCGCAGCGCTTGGTCTTGGAACACATCCGCCGTAACACCTACCACCTGATCGACACCAAGCTGACCCTCACCCATGCCGGCGAAGAACAGGAGATTTCATGACCGCGCCAGCAACTTCACAGGCCGCCGAGAGTGCCGCCGCCATCGAGGCATGGCTTAACGGGCTTTACCAGGATCTCCATGCGGCGTCCAAGAAGGTGGGACAGCGCCTTGAGGAAAAGGTCTTCCCCGGCAAAAAAATGTCGCCCAAGGAGATAGTGGGCATCGGCGGAATGGCCGAATCATTCCTGAATTCGCACGATATTGCCGTGGGCGCCGGAGAGATATTCTCCCTGTCCGCCATAAAAGATGCCCAAGGCGTCCTGGAATGGTGGATCCGAAACAATTCCGGAGATATTGAAAAATTCGGTTTCGATCTGGCCCCGGAAGGTGATCGTTTCTACGATTACGAAAAGCTACCCTGGTTCTCCATTGCCGCTAAAACGGGACAGCAATCGATCGCCGGACCGTACGTCGACTATCTGGGCTTCGATGAATACATCGTCACCTGTGCCGTTCCCACCTACGTCCATGGCACGTTTATCGGCGTCACGGGATGCGACATTCGGGTCCGGGACCTGGAAAACAAGCTGATCCCGATCGTCCGCCGCATTCCGGGCGATGCAGCCCTCCTCAACGACCAGAACCGCGTGATTCTGGGCAATTCGGGACGCTTTATCGTCGGCGAACGGATTAAGTCCGCCCCCATAGGGTTCGGGTTCCTTCCGTTGGACGTACCTAATCTAAATTTGCGGTTGATCTGCGCGACCCAGTAGCCGCGCCGATGAACCTCTCTCAAGCATTCACTCGATCAGGCAGTCGTCCGAGGGCCCTGTCACCTCCGTTCCGGCGCTGTTCGTTTCTGCTCTGGCGGACGAACTCGGCAAACAACGCCATTCGGTCATCGGCGTTGCCGCCCGAATCCTCCGGGTGCCACTGCACGCCAACCACCCAGGTCTTGCCTGGATGCTCGGTTCCTTCAACAACACCGTCGTCGGCCACGGCCGTTACCGTCAGTTCCTTGCCCACCTGACCTACCGCCTGGTGATGCCCCGACCGGACGGTCAGCCGTTCACAGTCCATAATCGAGGCCACCTTAGAGCCGGGGAGCAACCGGATGGACTCGTCCAAAAACATCGGTTCCCCCGGTCCCCCGCGGTGCAGGTGCCACGGATCAAGATCCGGAATCAGTGTGCCGCCGCAGGCCACATTCAGCAGCTGCGAGCCGCGGCAGATGGCCAGCATCGGCTGGTCCCTCTCGAGCACTCCCTTAATCAGCTCCAGGCAGTACTCATCCGCTCGGCGGTCCACGCCGTAGGAGTTCGGAACCGGATCATGGTGGCCGTACAGCTTGCCGTCCACGTCTCCGCCGCCCAGGAAGAGCACGCCGTCGAAGTCCGCTAGCTTGGCGGCCGGCATGAACTCCGTGGCCGCGCTGTCCACCAGCTCGCCGCGCGCACCGACGGCCAGCAGCGTCTCGAAGGCAGTCCGGGTGAACCGCTCCATGAGTTCCAGCGTCTGGTTTGTCATCCCGGGAAAGGTCAGGGAAACGACGACGCCGATGCGCGGCGCGTCCGTCGGCAGGTCGGCCAACCCGGCCGGCAGTACGGCCGCGGGATCCACCCGGAGCTCTTCCTCGCTCATCGCGCACCCGCCACGGTCAATCCGCTCTCGGCGGTGGCGCGGCGCCGTGTTGCGGCTTGCACCACCCACTGAAACAAGGCGTGGTCGCTGGCATTAGTCTCCGCGGTGTCCTCCGGATGCCACTGGACGGCCAGCATCGGCGCTCCGGCGACTTCCACCGCTTCCACCACTCCGTCCGCGGCGGTGGCGGTGACCGTCAGGCCCTCGCCCAGTACTTCAATCGCCTGATGGTGGTAGGAGGAGACGTCGGCTGTCTCGCTCCCGACGACCTCGGCCAGCAGCGACCCTGCGGCGACCCGGACGGGATGGACTGTGCCCTTGTGCTGCACCTCCCCGGGTGCGAGGTGCTGGATCAGAGTCCCGCCCCGACCGACGTTCAACAGCTGCAGGCCGCGGCAGATGGCGAGCAGCGGCACGTCCGCGGCGAGGCAGCCTTCGATGATCCCGGTTTCGTAGTCGTCCTGTCCGCCGTAGTCGGTGGGCCAGTAGTGCTCGTCGGGCTCGGCGCCATACAAGGAGGGCGCTACGTCGGCTCCACCGGGCAGCACGACGCCGTCAAGCCGGGCGAGCTGTTCCGCTGGGCTCTCGCCGGTACCCGGAAACATGATCACCGGCTCGCCGCCGGCACGAACAATGCAGCGCAGCACCGCGGCGGCCACGGCCACTCCGTCGTAGCGCAGTCCGTGGACGGAATCGGCCCACATGCCCGGCACTCCAATCAAAGGCCGTCTCATGCCGAGACCTCCGTGCTCAGCGGGAACGGCAGGTGCGGCATCCACTCGGCCCACACAGCCTCCAGCCGGCCGTCGAAGATGACAACGCCCAGTGTGCCGTTGAGTTCGGCCAGCAACTGCGGGTTGTCCTTCGCCACGCCGATGCCCCAACGGTTACCGGTTCGGGCGGTGAAGGCCACGTCGTATGCCGGGTCCTCCCCCAGTGGAACGGTCACGACGTCGTCGTCCACCATGGCGTCCACCTCGCCGTTGCGCAGCGCCGCGAGCATGTCACCGAAGACGTCGTCGCTGGCGCCGAACGCTACCGGAATAATCCCTGGGAAAGTGGAGGCGAGCCGCATATTTGCACTGCCTTCGATGGCCGCGACCCGGTAACCGGAGAGATCCTCCGGTGAACGTGCCGGATCGCCCTTTCGAACCAGGACGGTCTCGTCAAACACCGCGTACGGCTCGGTGAAGTCCACTATCGCCTGGCGTTCGGGGATGATTCCCTGACCGCACCAAACGGCGTCGACCCGGTGGTCGCGCACCGCCGGGAGCATGTCGTCCCAGGCCATAAACGCCCACTCCACTCGCAGGCCCATGGCGGATGCGACCAGTTCGGCCGCCGCCGGTTCGTATCCGCGGCGGTTGCCCTCACTGTCCGCCAAATTGAACAGCGGCGGCGCCTCGGAGTCGATGCACGCCAGGCGCAGGGTGCCCGCGGTCAATGTGCTGACGGCGCTCACGGGATGGTCTCCCAGTACATCTCGCGGTCCCACTCGGTGATGGCGCCACAGTAACGGGCCCATTCCTCCTGCTTCAGCTGCGTGTAGATCGCCACAAGGTCCTCGGGCAGCGCCGACGTGAGGTAGGTGTCCGACACGAACGCATCGATGGCGTCACCCAGCGTGAGCGGCAGTTGGCCGCCGACCGGGCCGTCGGCACCGCCTTCGGGCAGTCCGGGATCAAGCTGGCGGTCCAGCCCGTCCTGCATGGCCGCGATCAGCAGTGTGTGGGACAGGTACGGGTTCACGGCCGCATCCGGCACACGGTACTCCATCCGGCCATTCGAAGAGATGCGGATTAGGCAGCCGCGGCTGTCAAGTCCCCAGTTGGCCAGGCTCGGCGCGAACTGGCCGGCATCCCAGAACCGCTTGTAGGAGTTCACGGTGGAGGCCATCACGGCCATCGACCCCGGTGCATGGGCGAGCATGCCGCCGATGGCGTGCTTGGCCGTCTGCGAAACGTGCAGTTCCACCCGGCCGGCGTCCTCGGTGACGTTGGTGTCGCCGTCCCACAGGCTCAGGTTGTGATGGCAGCCGTTGCCCATCTGGCCGTTGTAGGGCTTGGGCATGAAGCTGGCGGTGACGCCGAATTCACGGGCTACCTGCTTACAGATCTGCCGGTAAGTCACCAGCCGGTCGGCGGTGTTCTCCACCCGGTCGTACATCCAGTTCAGCTCGAGCTGGCCGTCGTCCTCGTAGTCGCCTTCAATCATGTCCAGGCCCATGGCCTTGGCGTAGGTGACCAACTTTTTGTAAATGGGGCGCATCCGCTCCAGGTTCTCCACCTGGTAGGCGGGGCTGGTGCCGGGCTTCTTAACAACCGCCAGGCCGGGTCCCTCCCACGTCATCTCCGGTTCGGTCCCGGAGCGCACCTCGAAACCGGTGCGGGCAGTGAACGCCTCGTGCGAGCGGATCAGCAGGGACCGGGTGTCGATCGGCATCAGGCGGCCACCGACCTCCGGAAGGTGCGGGGGCTCGTAAGCAGTGCAGAAAATTCGGGCGACCGAGGTGTCCCAGGGCAGGACCACGAAAGTGTCCGGCTCCGGTAGTGCCCAGAACTCGCGGGCCTCGATGCCGCCGCCGATAAGGTTGCCGTGGCGGTCGTTCTGCAGGTCCGACAACGCGGTGCGGTGGAAGCAGATGCCCTTCTCCAGGTTGCGGCGGAAGTGATTGGCCGGAACCATCTTCGCTACCATGCGCGAGCCGATGGTCGGCAGAGCATAGTAGACGTATTCAACACCGGCTTCTTCGATCTTGCGGCCGAGTTCGCGCACCGTTTCGGGGCGCAGGTTGCGCTCTTGGTGGCGGGCGAAGGCCTCGCGGTCGCTCAAGACAGCCAGCATCTCGGTCGCGGCCTCGTCGGGGCGTACAGGGGTTAGTGTCATCTCAGTTTCCTTCGGGTCTGTGGCCAGTCCGTTTTAGACGGCGGCGAGCTGGGAGCTGGCAGGCAGGCCGGCCTCGGTCACGAGCTTGCGGTAATGCAACTGGCGGTCGGCGGGCAGTGCGCAGGTGACGGCACCGATCAGCCGGCCGCCGAGGTAGTAGGCAAGAGCAGCCCCGTCGGCGGGCCGGGACGGGTCCCCTTCAAGGACCTCGACCCGGTCTGCCACCGCTGGGCTCCCCACGCCTTGGACGCGGATACCGAAGATGTCCGTCCAGAAGGAGGGCAGCGGTACAAGCGGTTCCGGCGCTTCCACTCCGTTCAGTCCGGCAACCAAGGCCGGTGCGGCGATCTTGGCGGTGTCGGCAGGGGTGGCCCAGTGCTCAACGCGGCGTGGGCCGGTGCCGGCGCGGCGGTCCGGGTAGCGCGCCACATCGCCGACCGCGACAAAGTGCTGGGCCCCAAGCACCCGCAGGTGCTCGTCGCAGAGCACACCGTCAGTCAGGTCTAGGCCGTTGCCGGCCAACCACTCGACGTTTGGCGTGGAACCGACAGCCTCAATTACGGCGTCGGCCGCCACCTCTCGTCCGCCGGTCAGGCGGACGCCGGTGCAGCGCTGCGGCCCGTCGGCGCCGTCGTCGTGCCAGGTAAATGAGGTGACGCGTTCACCCGAGACGCACTCGACACCGCGTTCGGTCAGGAAGTTGCGCATGCCCTCGCTCAGCTCGCGGCCGAGCGTGTGCTGCATCGGCCCGCTGCTACCTTCGATCAACGTCACCCGGCAGCCCAGCAGCGTGGCCGTGGCAGCTGCCTCACAGCCGATGAATCCTGCGCCTACCACCACAATCCGGGCCCCCGGGCGCAATTCCCGGTGCAGGCCCAGTGCGTCCTCCAGCGTGCGGAGGACGTACCGGCCATGCAGCGGCCCGGGAACCCGGACGCGCGCCGGACGCAGCCCGGTGGCGACCACCAGTCCGTCGTATCCCAACTGCTCGCCAGTAGCGAGGGTCAGTGTGCGGTGCGCGAGGTTTGCGCGGGTGACCGGTGCCCCGAGCAACCAGTCGATGTCGGCGGCGCTGCGGCGCTGCCGCAAAGCCACCGACGCCAGGGCTTCCTGGATCGAGCCGGGCGACTTTAGCAGTTCCTTCGAGAGCGGCGGCCGGTTGTAGGGAGGATGGACTTCTTCGCCGATCACGAGGATCTCCTCCTCCCAACCGGCCGACCGCAACTGTTCAGCGGCACGTAAACCTCCCATCGAGGCTCCGGCGATGGCGATTCTGCGGGCCATGATCAGTCCTTAAGGAAGATCGCTTGGACGGGGCAGACGTCGATGGCTTCTTCGACCTCGTCCAGAAGGGAATCGTCGAACGTCGGCTCGTATTCGAGGACGCCGTCCGGGTTCATACGGAATACTTCCGGCGCGGCGATAGCGCACTGGCCATGGTTGTCGCACAAGCTGCGGTCGACATCAACGGTCTTCATGGGGTCCTGCTTTCTGTAGAAGCTGAAGTGCTGGTGGTGCTGAAGTGTTCGTGGTGCTGTCTGCGGTTCAGGTGCGTGCGGTGAAGCCGATCGGCAGGCGGATTGGGCCGGTGTTGCCGGAATCTGGCAGCCACTCGTCTCCCCCGGCCAAGTAAGGGGCAGCGAGGCGGCTGGCCAGCAGCGGCAGGGCCTCGCTCATGTCCGCTCGTGCGACAAAGTGGCCAAGACAGTGGTGCACGCCGCCGCCGAAGCCGTAGTGCGGCGCATGCTCGCCAAGCAGATCCATCTCCGGGTTGGGGAAGGCCTTCGGGTCAGTGCCGGAAGACTGGGTGAAGAGGTGCACCGTAGTGCCTTTTTCAACGAAGAGATCCTGATAGGTAAAGTCCTCCACCGCTTCCCTGGTGACCCAGGTGACCGTCGGGTTAATGCGCATGACCTCTTCAACGGCCTTGGCACCCAGGTCGGGGCGTTCCGCTAGCAACTCCCACTGCTCCGGGTTGCGGATGAACGACTGCATCGCCAGGCCCAACTGATTGCGGGTGGTGTCCATGCCGCCGAAAATCAGCAGCACCAGCGCGTTGCGCAACTCCTCGTCGCTGAGCCGGTCTCCGTCGCGGCTGGTCAGCACCAAGCGGCTGACGAAGTCCTCGCCCGGGTTTGCCTGGCGGTCCTTGATCAGCTTGTCGGCGTATTCGTAGAGCTCAGCGACTGCCGCCTCCACCTTGTCCAAGTCCCGCTTGAACGTCACGCCGAGGGCCAGTCCCACTGTGGAGGCCAGCCGGGCGATCGTCGGCCACTCACTTTCCGGAATGCCCAACAGGATGGTGAGTACCCTAGTGGCGTAGGGCTCGGCGAAGTCGCGAATGAACTCGCACTCGCCCTTGTCGATAAACGCATCAATCAACTCGTTGGCCAGGGCTTGGAATCGGGGCACCAGGTCCTTGATCAGCCGGGGCGAGAATGCCGGGTTAAGCAGTCGGCGGATGCGGTGGTGGTCCTCGCCTTCCAGCACCAGCAGATTCTTGGTCCACCAGTCGTAAAACAAGCCGCCGTGGACCCCGTTGTGGGCCGGCCATTGGGCGCTGCCCTGCTTGAGCTTGGGGCTCTTGAGCAGCTTGCTCACCTCGTCGTACCGCAGCACGGCGATGCCGTAATTGGTCCTCGCGTACCAACTGGCCTCGCGCGCGTTGCGCAACTCTTCGGACTGCATAGCGAACGACGGATCCGAAATGTTCAGGTACGGGACGTCAACAGTGGGCGTACTCATGGATGGAACCTATTCCTCATTTTGCTATCGGTGAATTGCTGGGCTGGAAGGCCCGGACTGTAGTGCTAGGCAGACAGGGACGCGGAGGGTATGGCATCTCCCGCGGGGGCGTCCCCCTTCAGATATGGCTTCTTCCACGCCATGTAGAGCAGGCCGATAACCACGACCCCGACCGCGGAAATCAGCACAATGTAGTTGGCGAACCAGCCCGCTTCCGGAGTCCTTGGCCAGGCCATGTTGATCATGCCCAACACACCCCACGCGAGAGCCGCGATGTTGACCGGGATGCTCCAGACCCCTAGGCGGAAGGCCCCGTTGGGCTTCCACCCCTTCAGGTGGGCCCGCAACGACGCCAGGACGACCATCTGGAAGCCCATGTACATGCCCATCGCGGCGAACGAGATGATGGTGACCAGCGCGTCTTCGGAGACTTTGGAGCCAACCACGATGATCGCCGGGACCAGGCCGGCCAGCAGCAGAGCGTACGGCGGCACGTGCCGGGTCTCGCTGAACTTGCTGAGCAATTTGCTGCCCGGCAAAATTCCGTCGCGGGCCATCGAGTAGGCCAGCCGCGACGACGCTGCCTGCAGGCTCAGAGCACAGGAGACAAAGGAGATCAGCACGACGGCGAGCACCACCTTGAAGCCAACCGGTCCGAAGGCACCCAGCAAGGCGCTGCCGATAGGGTCGGAATTTTCCCCGGAGATCACGGCGCCGAAGTCGGGCACGGCCAATATCAGCGACAGACAGACGAACATGGCAGCGAAACCGCCAATGTAGATGGTCATGCGCATGGCCTTGGGGATCCGCACTCCGGGGTTCGGCACCTCTTCGGCCACGTCGCCGCAGGCTTCAAAACCGTAGTACTGGTAAATGCCGATCAACCCGGCAGCGGCGAAGGCGATGAAGTAGTTGCTGCCTTCACCCGCGCCGAAACTCTGGAACAGCACGCTGAGGTCGTGCTCTCGGGCTGTTGCCAAGAGCCAGACACCGACGATGAGAGCCCCGCCGAGTTCCGCCAACAGGCCCAGCATGGCTACCTTGCTCAGCACCTTGGTCCCGCCGAGGTTCAACACGGTAGCCAAGGCAATGACCACCAGTGCCGAAATGATCACTGAGTCGACGGTGCTTTCCATCCCCAGCAGCAGGCTGAGGAACGGCCCGGCCCCATACGAGACGCTGGCGATGGTCGCCAGCAAAGCACAGAGGTAGACCCACCCGTTCATCCAGCCCCACTTGCGGCCCCACAGACGGCGAGACCACGGGTAGACGCCGCCTGCGACGGGGTAGTTGGAGACAACTTCCCCGAAAACCGTGGCAACCAGCAACTGGCCGATGCCTACGATCACCAGGGACCAGAACATCGGCGGGCCTGCCATCCCGAGAGATGCCGCGAACAATGAGTAAATCCCCACCACCGGGGACAGGTAGGTGAAGCCCAGCGAAACGTTCCCCCAGAACGTCATTTCCCGCTTAAATTGCTTCTCATACGAGTAGCCAAGGCTGGCGAGGTGCTCGGCGTCTTCATCGACGTCCGGACCTCCAGCGGGTCTCGTCATTTCGGCTGACATTGCGCTCCTTCGAAAACGAATGGTCAGTGCGGTGAACGGGCCGTGAGAAATGCCACCCCGCGGTGATCGACGTCACAGTGAGGGCGATCACAAAAACCCTACAAATGAATGTTTTATTTGGCAAGCACTTTTCGGAATTTGCCGTCCATGCACTGCCCTCATAGAGGAGCTTTCCTTGCTTTGGGCTCAGCCACGCCGAGAACGATTGCCCCACTGGAGGCCAGACAGGCGGATTGAAAAACATGTGCCCTAAGCAGATTTAGCAGCCCCGACCATGCTCGTTCGCCGTCGGGCTGCCGTAACCCGACTGGCGCCGCCCTACCGAAAGATGCGCGCGACCAAGAACGTGAGCCGGGGATCCGCCTGCCCGAACCCGCGGCAGCTCGTGACCGCGCGGCAGGAACCCTCAATCCGCCAGACGCGGTTCGTTGAGTTGTAACTACGGGGGTCGTGCGCAGAGCCGAAAACCAACGTGGCCAGAGCCTTCCGCCTGGCGCTCTAAGAGCTACGGAGAAACGCACACCCTTGAAAGGCATCGACCTGCAGGTGAATCAACACCAGGTGGTCTGCTTGCACGGCGCGTCCGGCTCCGGAAAATCGACCCTTCTGCTGTGCAATAACGCATTGGAGCCGATCCAGGAGGGGCAGATTTCCGTTGCGGGTGACGTCGTTTCCGGCCCTGGAGCGGATGTCAACAAACTTCGCCGGGAAGTTGGCATGATTTTCCAGTCCTACAACCTCTTCCCGCACATGACGGTGCTCGAAAACGTCATGCTCGCACCGGTCAAGCTCGGTCGGCAGGAAAAGGAACAAGCCCGCTCGAACGCGCTGTCACTACTGGAACGCGTCGGACTCGAGCAGCGCGCTGGAACTACCCGGACCAACTCTCCGGCGGACAGCAACAGCGTGTAGCCATGGTCCGTGCCCTTGCCATGGATCCGCGAGGGTTGCTGCTCGACGAGATCACCTCGGCGCTAAACCCCGAACTGGTTGCGGAAGTCTTGAACATCGTCCGCGATTTGGCTACAGAAGGAATGCCCATGTTGCTGGCAACTCACGAGATGGGATTTGCCCGGGAAGTTGCCAGCACCGTCGTCTTCCTGGATAAGGGCAAGCTGCTGGAGCAGGGACCGCCAGAGCAGATGTTCACCGACTCTCAGGAGCGCGTACCCGGGCATTCCTTAAGAAGATCGTTGAAGCGGGCCGGATTTAGGAACGACACACCGCGCTCTCGGGCCGCTGGAACCAGCGGCCCGAGAGCGGAAACAATCAGGGCCCGTTCCCGCCTGTTCCGTAGATAAACTCCTCGGCGTGGGCCACGGCCTTCTTGAACGAGTCGTTGCGTAAAGCCGCCTGTTCCGGGCCGCCGTTGACGCTTTCGGTGTAGTTCGTGAAGCCCGGCCGCAGCGCCCAGATGCCGCCGCCCGGCGGCAGGTAGAACACGGCGAAGGAGCGGTGTTCGCCGTCGTCGTCCTCCCACACCGGAACGACGGCGACGGCGGCGCCGGTATCGACGTTGATCCACTGCGCGCGCGGCCGCGGCTGGCCTTCTTCGAACACGCTCGGGTCCAGGAACGGTGCGGTCCCCGGCCCCCAGCGCTCTTCGAACCGTTCATGGAATACGGGAAACAGGTGATGGTCGTACCGACGCCAACTGGAAACAGGCATTGATCCTCGCTTCATCGAAAGGGGAATAGCAGCCACTCAGGCCACACGGTATTCTCGGGCTCCGGTCGTGGGAAGCCGAGGTAGACCGGTTCCGCCACCTCCGTAGCCGGGCGCACTCGCGGGACAGGGCGCGGACGCGTCCCGGGCGTCGGCGGCCGCCCCGGC
>NZ_JBNHGF010000012.1:0-23195 GCF_059091005.1 Arthrobacter sp. Y3223164 | reverse complement strand
GGCCTTCGGGCGTGCGGAGCCCGGCCAGCCCGGTGACCAGGTCCTCGATTCCCCGCCGCAGCAGCGGTTCGCCGCCGGTCAGCCGCAGCTTTTCCACCCCTTCGGCGGCGGCGATCCGGGCCACCCGGACGATTTCGTCGAAGGTCAGCAGCTGGTCCTTGGGCAGGAACACGAAGTCGCGGCCGAATACTTCCCTGGGCATGCAGTAGACGCAGCGGAAGTTGCACCGGTCGGTGACGGAGATCCGCAGATCCCGCAGGGGCCGGCCCAGTGCGTCGTCGAGGGTATCCGGACCGTGCTGCGCTGGCCCGTCCATGGTGTGCCTCCGCTGCCGGGACTCGAAGTCCCCTCCAGACTAGGCGGGCCGGGCGTCGACTACAACGGGGCCGGTTCCGGGACCTGCACGCGGGCCAGCAGGTCGGCAAAAGACCCCTCCGCCACGTCGGCGTAGCCGGCGTACGCCGTGCGCAGCGCCCGCTCCACCGAGTCCACGCCGAGGCCGGGCAGCAGGTCCTCGGCCGCGCCGGCCGTTGCCGGATCCCAGTCCAGGCCGAGTGCGTCATAACTGGCCGTGAGCACCTCGCGCAGCGGCGCCGCATCCTCGACCACCACGACGGAGGAAAACAGCCAGGCACCGGCGACGACCCGCTGCGCGGTGCCCACCAGCTTGATCCGGCGCTGGGGCTCGACCGGGTACGCGCCGTGGATGCTGAACTCGCCCGGGCAATACTCCCCGGGGATTTCGCCCACGCCGGCCTCCAGCCCGGTGGCCCGCAAGCCGCCGGCGATGAGCTCCCCGAACCGGCCGAAACGCTTTTTCGCGCCGGCAATGGCATCGGCCAGCGGCTCCACATGGTCCAGCACCAGGCAGCCTTCGTGGTATGCGGCCGCGCGGCCGCCCGCCTTGCGCACCAGCGGTTCGAATCCACGTTCGCGGCAGCGGCGGGCCGCCTCCTGAAAGCCGGGCAGATGAGCGTCCCGCTGCCCGAACGCCACCGTGGGTGCCGGACGGTACAGGCGCACGGTAGCGCCGAGCCGTCCCTGCTTGGCCGCGGCCAGCAGTTCCAGTCCAAACTGCAGGTCCGCCTCCGCGCCGAACGACTCCGGCTGGCGGACCCAGTCGAGCCCGCCAGGGCCCTGCGCTGAGTGCTCCAAAATGTCGCCTGCTTCCTGAACTTGCTGATCCGCGCCGCCGGTCGCGGCGGATGCCCCTGCCATTTTACGGCCCGGGGCCATAAAGTGCCGTCCGTTCCGGGTCCGGGCATTCGAGACCTTGCCACCGTGCCGGACACGGAATAATAGCCATGTGACTTCTCCCCAAACACCGCTCGTGCTGCTCGGCGGCGTCTCCGGCTCCGGTAAGTCCTACCTGGCAGCGCGGTTCGGCCGTCCGCATGTGGAGCTCGACGCGTTTTACCGGGAGATCAGCGAGCACACCGGCGCGTCCCCCATGCCGCTCACCCCGTACGGGGAAATCGACTGGGACCATGCCGACACCTGGAACAGCGGCGCCGCGGCCGGCGCCATAATGGACCTGCTGGAGACTGGCAGCACCCGGATCCCCAACTACTCCATCGCCACCTCCAGCTACAGCGGGCACCGCACCGTGGAACTCGCGGAGGGGCCGGTGATTGCCGAGGGGATCTTCGCCGACGCCGTGCTCGGTCGGCTGCGCGGCCTCGGGGCGGAGGTTGACCCCATCTTCATAAGGGTCTCCCCCATCACGACGGCGGTGCGCCGCCTGGTGCGCGACCTGCGGGAGCACCGCAAGCCACTGCCGTTCCTGCTCAAGCGGGGCTGGGCAATCTTCCGTTCCGAGCGCGCCGTGCGCGACCGTTACGTGGCGGCGGGATTTCGCCCTGTCGCCAAGCGGCAGGTGAAGAGGGAGCTGGCCGCCCTGCGCCGGACACCGGCCGCCCAGCGGAAGTAGCGCCCGGCTATTCGGTCAGGTCCCACATCCGGCGCCACCATGGCCGCTTGGGCTCGGGCTCCGGTTCCTCGCGTGCCGCCGCGGCCGCCCTGGCCGCCCGGCGTTCCCGCCAGCGTTCCAGTTCATACTCCACGTCCCGGGTCTTGGTGATCACCGGCGGGCCGCCCTGTAACTGCCGCCGCGCGTTGACCACCCGGGCGTTGAAGTCCTCCAGGATTTCGCGCACCCGCCGGTCAGAGATCTGCTGGTCCAGGCGTCCGTCCAGCTCGGCGTCCTCGGTCCGCAGCAGCAGGGCTTCGGGGCCCAGCCCCGTAAGGTTCTCGCGCTCGATCAGCCCCTTAAGCCACCAGTCGGGGTCATACCCGTTGCCCAGGTTGGGTATCGGTTTTCCGGCGTATTTCAGGTCATCGAAATCCCCGCGGGCCATGGCATCCCGGATCAGGTAGTCCGCGCGCCGGGAGGTGTCCAGCTCCCGGATTTTCCGGTGCTTCTCCTCTTCGGCCTCCGCCCGCTCCTCTTCCTCCGCGTCGGCCGGCCCGCGTTCGCGTGACGCCCGCAGCTCCGCGGCGCGTTCCAGCCGCCGGCCGTTGTCACCCGCTGCCCTGCTGTTCACTCGTCAGACACCGCCTCCGGTACGACTTGGCCCGATGCTCGGCCACCGGGCTTTTCCTGACATTTTCCCAGCCCCGTTGCGAGCCAGCAATGCGTCGCCGTCGTTCATGCGCCGATCGCAGGTTCCCCGTCCGGCCGCGCCGGCGCGCTTCAGCGGTGGCCGCCGGCGCATCCGCGATGGCAGACTCGGCCGCATGCGCGAATTTGTCGTCCTGGGCACCGCCTCGCAGGTTCCTACCCGGAGCCGCAACCACAACGGCTACCTGCTGCGCTGGGACGGCGAGGGAGTGCTGTTCGACCCGGGTGAGGGAACGCAGCGGCAAATGATCCTCGCCGGGGTTTCGGCCAGCCGGATCACGCGCATCTGTCTGACGCATGTGCACGGCGACCACTGCTACGGATTGCCCGGCGTGCTCTCGCGCATGGTCCTGGACGGCGTTGAGCATCCGGTTCATCTGCACTATCCGGCCTCCGGTGCTGATGTGGTCCGGGCCCTGGTCTCACTCGCCTCCCCGGGACTTGACCTGCGCCTGCACCCGCACGGCGGCGCCGGGGCCATCGCGGACGGCCTCGAGGTGCGACCCCTGGACCACCGGATCGAGGCCTACGGCTACCGGCTGGTCGAACCCGACGGCCGCACCCTGCTGCCCGACCGGCTGGCTGCCGCCGGGATTTCCGGCCCCGACGTGGGCCGCCTGCAGCGGGAAGAAACCTGGAAGGGGGTGCGGCTGGAGGATGTCAGCGTGGCCCGCCCGGGACAGCGCTTCGCCTTCGTAATGGACACCGCGGTCTGCGCCGGGGCGGAGGAACTGGCCGACGGCGCCGACCTGCTCGTGGCCGAGTCCACCTTCCGCGACGACGACGGTGCTCTTGCCGTCCGGCACCGCCACCTCACCGCCGGTCAGGCCGGCGGACTCGCCGCCGGCGGCGGTGTGGGCACGCTGGTGCTGACCCATTTCTCCTCGCGCTATCCCGACCTGGCCCCGCTCGAGGAACAGGCCAGGGCGCGGGCAGGAGGGGCCGAGGTGGTTGCGGCCCGAGACCTGGACCTGATCCCGTTTCCCCAGCGCCGGCGGACCGGCATCGGGCGATGAAGCACGCCCTGGCCGGTTTTCCGGCAGCCCTGCCTGTTTCCCTCCCGGCTCGTCCGGGTTACGGTGGCAATCTCAGCGCAAGGTGAATCACGATCGAAGGAGGCTGCAATGAGCGAGCAGAACCGCCCGGAGGACGAACAGACCCTGCCGGATCCGGAGCTGAACATCCAAGGTGAAGACCCGCTCATCCCGGATGAGGGCGTCGACGCGGTGCCGCCGGAACTGGTGGATGCCGGGATCGATACGGACTCCGCGCGTCCCGTGGACGAGACCCTGTCCGATCCGCTCGAGGGCGGGATGGCGGACGACCGGCTGGGAGCCCCGCTGGAAGATTTCGACCCGGATGAATCGCCGAGCCAGTAGGCGCAATGAAGCCCCGCAGAGTTACTGCGGGGCTTCATCTATCCCGTACGGTTTCGGCTACGTGGTTCGGTCGCTGGCTGGCTCTTCCACTGTTGACTTGTCCAGGAAGGCAATCACTTCGGAGTCATCAGTCTTCGTCCAGGTTTCGCGCCCGGTGTCCTTGTCTTCGCGGCGGGTTTCCGGCGTGTCCACGGCTTCCTTGCGGAAGCCCCAGCGGGAATCCCTATTCGAGGCGTAGCACATCACGAACCTCCTTTTTATCGGTCCCTTAATCGTCCTCCGGTCAGCGGCGGATGCCAAGGGCCGTTTTCGCGCGGATTCATGCACGCTGAGGGTCCGCCCTCCGTCATCGCAATTCGACGATGACGTCGAGGACTTTGGGCGGGCTGAAGATTGCTGGGGCGCCGTAACCGATGACAAGGGAGAAGGCCAAGGAGACGGCCATACCGGTGGCAGGCCGATGCTTGCCAAGGGCGTTTAGGGCAGACTGGTGGCGTGAGCGGAATCCCGTGGGTGCTGCACGTCGATCTCGACCAGTTCATCGCTGCGGTCGAAGTGCTCCGACGGCCGGAGCTTGCGGGCAAACCGATCATTGTCGGCGGCCGGGGCGACCCCACGGAACGGGCTGTGGTGTCGACCGCATCCTACGAAGCCCGGGCGTTCGGCGTCGGTTCCGGAATGCCCTTGCGCACGGCGGCACGGAAAGTGCCCGACGCCGTCATCCTCCCCGTCGATCACGAGGCGTACCTCGCAGCGTCAGAAGCGGTGATGAATACGCTGCGAGCGCAGCCAGGCGCCACCGTGCAGGTGCTGGGCTGGGATGAAGCCTTTGTCGGCGTCGAGACAGAGAATCCGGAAGCCTACGCCCGGCAGGTGCAGGCCGCCGTACTGGAGCGAACGCAGCTGCATTGCAGCGTGGGCATCGGCGACACTCTGGTCCGCGCCAAGGTCGCCACCGGTTTCGGCAAGCCGGCCGGCGTCTTTCGTCTCACCGCCGGGAACTGGCTTGACGTCATGGGCGGCCGGCCCACCAAGGACCTGTGGGGCGTCGGCACCAAGGTGTCGGGCCGGCTGGCCAAGCTCGGCATTAACACCGTTGCCGAGCTCGCCGCGTCCGACCCCCAAGAGCTGGTGCCGGAGTTCGGCCCTAAGATGGGGCCCTGGTACGCGGAACTCGGACGCGGGGACGGCGCCAGCGTCGTGGACGACACCCCGTGGGTTGCCCGGGGGCACAGCCGGGAGACCACCTTCCAGCGGGACCTGACTGAGCCCGCCGAGGTCGACGGCGCCGTCAGGGAGCTGACAGCGCGGGTCCTTGAGGACGTTGTGGCCGAGGGACGGCCCGTTGTCGGGCTGACGCTGAAGGTCCGGTACGCACCCTTCTTCACCAAGACCCACGCTAGGAAGATTCCCGAGACATTCGACCGGAACGAAATCCTCGCGCGGGCCCTGGACCTCGCAGCCGGAATCGAAGGGGGTCGTCCCATCCGGCTCTTGGGCCTGCGTGCCGAAATGGCGATGCCCGATGACGCCCGACAGGGACATACGCCGACGCGCGGCGGTTGGTGACGGCCCCTGGCCATGCCGACACGCGTTGACCCTGTTCCCGGCGTGCTGCCACACTTGTGTGTGCAGGGCAGGTTGGTTCAAAGGAGACCCTCATGTCACCCATGATCCGCAAGAGTCTGGACGAGCCCGAAGAAACCCGGCCTTTCGAGGACGGTAAGGGGAAGCTGGATCTGATCAATCTCGAGTCAGGCCCCGTCGGGCGAGCGGTTTTCGAACCCGGTTGGCAGTGGTCCAAGCACGTGAAACCCATCGCTAAGACGGACAGCTGTCAGGTGGCCCATACCGGCTATGTGTTGTCCGGACGACTCAAGATCGTTATGGACGACGGCGAGGAAAACGAGTTCGCTGTCGGCGACCTTATGTCGGTTCCGCCCGGTCACGATGCCTGGGTCGTAGGCGATGAGCAGTGCGTGGTCCTTGATTGGCACGGATACAGTGACTACGCCAAGCGACAGGACTAAGAGCGCCGCCTCGCGTCCCCGCAGCTGGCACGACTGACGCCCTCTAAGGCGCCATCCTCGGTTCCTCCTCCCCGGCCCGGGGAGGAGAACGTATTACTTCCCGGCCGCCTCGTCGAGCATTTCGCACAGATCGTGCACGTGCCGCGTGGTGTTCAGCAGGATATCCACCGATGTTGGCTCTTCTTCGGGGTCCTCGGACAGGTGGGCCTGAATACTCAGCCACCCCCGGTCATAATAGAAAAACTCCGGGAAGCCTTCTTCGGCCAGAGCCGCGGCGTCAACGTCGCTTAAGGGGTAAATAATCGAGGGACCCCTGAGTGAATCCGTGACGGTCAGCCGATCGGCCGAGAAATGTTGAACCATACGACCGGAGACGTCGAGTTCATCGATGAAGGCATCGTCCGAGGCGCGCGTCAGGTCCACGGTGGACCCGCCCCGGAACTTCACCACCGTTGACCCGTTCTCTTTTACCCAGGCCTTGTAGTGGACATCCCGGACGTCTCCAGCTTCCAGGGTGACGGTCGTGCCGCACACCTCAATCTCTATTGGAGCGTAGTAATCGTCGGGGACGGGCAGGTAGTGCCCCCCAGTGTCCTCGGGCGGCCAAGGGGCGGGGGTTTCCTCCTGGGGCGTTGCAATGGCCGGCGCGGTCCCCGCGGCGAGGGCAAGAGCAATGAAAATGGGCAGGCGCAGTGTCTTCTTGGTGATCATGATGGGGCTCCTGGGCGGGCAGGAGGCTTCTCGCTCATCCTGCAGGGAGATGCGTTGGATGCCGTAGTGGCGACAGGTCCGTTGAGTGAACCACGGTCCCTGCGTTCCTCCCCCAGCCAGGCGCACAGTGCGGTCAACCTACGCCTGCGGTTCTGCGACTGTCAACGAGTTCTGACGCAGTCCCACTACCCTCTCTCATTAAGGGTGTATAAAACCGTGCAAAAAGAAATGCACCGTTTCTCCCAGTTGCGAATGGGATATCAGGAGGCAGGCGATAACGTCACATCCAAAGGTGAGCATTAGGGGCGGAAGCGATGTCGATGCCCGAATTAAGGTTATTTCCCGCACCAGATTCTTCGAGTTATTGCCCATCCGAGCAGAGGCACCCCTTTTGGTTGTGCGATAGTTCAGCAACAACTGTATAGTCAGTCCATGCTGACTATAACTTCGAGGCTGGATGTCATGAATCGCCTAGGGCGGGCCATGGCCGATTCAAGCCGAGCATCCATCCTCATGACCCTGCTCAAGGGGCCAAGCTACCCTGCCGTCCTCGCGCGCAGCCTGAACTTGACGCGTTCGAATGTTTCCAATCACCTGACGTGCCTTCGTGATTGCGGCATCGTCATTGCCGAACCTGAAGGTCGGCAAACCCGGTACGAGATCGCCGACCCCCACCTGGCGAACGCTCTACGGGCCCTCGTTGAAGTGACACTGATGGTGGACGAAAACAAACCCTGCGCCGACCCTGCATGCCCGCTGCCCGGGTGCTGCGAGGGGTCCCGATGACAGCACCAACTGCGCTCTCTGCCGAGCGGCGTTTAGTACTGCACCGCCGTGTGCGACTCATTGTCGCTTCCACCATCACGTACAACCTGATCGAAGCCATTGTCGCGATCTGGGCCGGCTCCATGGCTTCGTCTGCCGCGCTCATCGGCTTCGGCCTCGATTCCATCATCGAGGTTCTCTCCGCGGCAGCGGTCGCCTGGCAGTTCACACGCAAAGATCCCGAACGTTGGGAGAAAGTGACTGTCCGCGCAATCGGGATTGCCTTTTTCGCCTTAGCGGCCTACGTCACCATAGACGCAGTACTGGCTCTCTCGGGCATTGAAAAGGTCGAGCACAGCCCCCTCGGCATCGGTATCGCTTCACTGAGTCTCATCGTGATGCCCGTGCTCGCGTGGTTCGAGTTCCGGACCGGGCGTGAGTTGAACTCGAAGAGCGTTCAGGCAGATGCCAAACAACTATTGCTCTGCATCTACTTGTCCGGGACTGTGCTGATTGGTCTACTTCTGAACACCTTGTTCGGGTGGACCTGGGCAGATTCGATCGCGGCTCTCGTGGTTGCAGCCCTTGCCGTCCGCGAAGGCATCGAGGCATGGAGGGGAGATGTCGAGTCGCCATTCGAGGTCTTCGAAGAACTCCGCGACGACGAAGAAGCAGACCGAGAATAACCAGGATGAGGGGCTCATGGAGAAGGCCGATGATGGGGATCAACGAAACGTTTCCGCGGCTTGGTGCAGTCAGCGCGGGGCCGGCAGTGCTGGGCACCAAAGCGGCCGTGCTCGATGCCCTCTCGGCGGAGGGATTCAATGTTCCGCCGGGCTTCGTGGTTACCTCAGAGGCCTCCGACCGGAACGACATCGCCAACGCCTTGCAGGACGCCGCCGACCTGATTGGTCCGGGGCCCTTTGCGGTCAGGTCCTCCGCGCCTGCCGAGGACCTGCCCGGCGCCTCGTATGCGGGCCTTTACGAGACGTACCTTAACGTCGCGCGGGATGATCTCGAGGGTGCAATCAGGCGCTGCCTGGCGTCCGCTGCGCACTATCGGGTGGCGGCATATGAGTCAGCACGCGGAGCGTCAGGTCAGCCACAACCGGCGGCCGCTTCCATGGCGGTGCTCGTTCAACAGATGGTCCAGCCGCTGGCCGCCGGCGTCGCATTCACCTCCAATCCCCTCACCGGGGAGAGAGACGAAACCATCATCACTGCCGTCCAAGGACTCGGGGAATCCCTCGTGGCCGGCGACGCCGTCGGGGAACAATGGACTGTCCGGGCTCAGGACGCCGTCTGTACGCGGAACGCCGGCACCCTCACTCGAGTTCAGGCACGGGAAGTAGCGGAGCTGGCCCGCAATGTCGCGGCCCGTGCCGGAGTCCCGCAGGACATTGAATGGGCCATCGACCCGGCGGGCGTGCTGTTCCTTCTGCAGGCCCGCCCGATGACGGCCATGCCGGAGGTTGTCGATTGGGTGGCGCCAGGCAAAGGCCTGTGGTCACGAAACTTCCGCCTCGGTGAATGGCTGCCGGAACCGATGACGCCGCTGTTCCAGGACTGGCTCCTGCCCCGGATTGAGTCCGGATACCTTGACGGCATGCAGGCCGACGCCCGCGTGCGGGTGCCTTTCCGATATGCCTCCGTCAACGGGTGGTACTACAACTCCCCGCCGGTGCCGTCGCTAAGGCTTCTAGCACAAGCAATTTTCGACAGCCACGGCCGGGCACCCTGGTTCCTGTTCAACACTCTCATCCGCGTCTCCACCAATCCTGCCGCAGCGCATCACGCAGTTCTCCATGGCCTGGAACTGCGATGGCGCAACCAGCTGCTGCCCGATTACCGCGAGCTCGTGCGGAAGGCTGAACAGGAGGTCGATTCAGCATCCCAAGCCGGGATTGTCGAACTCGTGGATGCCGTGTGTCACCGGGCCGGAATCTATCTTTGGTCGCTTGCCGTCGTCGGCGGATCTGCTTGGAAGATGGAAACCGCACTCGCCCGGTTCTGGCAGAAGCATCTGGCCGCGCCTCTCCACGGGACGGCGGCAGGAGAAACCGGACATCAGGCGCTCCTTCGCGGTCTGGCGGGGACCGCATCAGCACAGGTTTCCCACGCGGTCTACTCCCTGGACTGGTACCACCCCACCGCCGGAGAAGCAATGCCCCAGCACCGGAGCGTTGAACAACTGCCGGCTACCGGGAAGACCAAAGCTCTTCGCGTTCAGCGTGCCCAGACCGAAGCAACAGCACGCAAGGCACTCCAGGATCAACCAAAAGTACTCGCACGATTCAATGCCCTCGTTGAAGTGGCCCAACACTACGCGGTTCTGCGGGAAGAACAGTCTCGCGACCTAAGCCTGGGATGGCCGGTGCTGCGCCGCTGCGCCCGCCGCCTCGGCGAACTGTCGGCCGCCAGCGGCATCATCGAAGACGCATCGTACCTGCATTTCCTGAGGTTGGATGAGGTCACCCGACCGTCTGCGGGTGCGCGGCCGCCCGTGGCCAGCCGACGCGGCGCTTGGCAACGGCAGCGGAAACTCGTTGCACCGCTGACCTTGGGCAATCCCGGCAAGTTCATCGGCGATCCGATCGCCCGCGCAGTGGAAGCAGCAAGAAGTTCTCCTCACCTGCCGGAAGGGGCCATCGTAGGCCAACCGGCGAGCATTGGCCGGATCACAGCTATCGTCCGTGTCATGCATGGGCCGGAGGACTTCGACACCTTCCTCGACGGCGAGGTACTGGTCGCTAAGTCGACGGCGCCCGCGTGGACACCCCTCTTCGCCCGTGCGGCAGCGGTCGTCACGGACGGCGGCACCCTGGCTGCTCACGCCTCTCTGGTCGCCCGGGAATTCGGCATACCGGCTGTCGTCGGAACGGGAGACGCGACCCTCCTGCTTCGGACAGGACAACGCGTCACCGTCGACGGCGGTGCCGGCATCGTCCTGCCGATTCAGACGGACCCCTGACCCAGCCGTGGGCACGCTACTGTGGCGCTCAGAGGTCGGTCAGGAAGCCCGCGGCTTTGTCCAGGGCTCCGGGTGCCAGCGAGTAGTAGGCCCAGGTGCCCCGCTTTTCGCGGTTTAGCAGGCCGGCATCCACCAGGATTTTCAGGTGGTGGGAGACGGTGGGCTGGCCGAGGTCCAAGGGTTCGGTGAGATCAAAACGCACGATTCGCCGGAGGCCGATTCCGGCGGGCGCGCAACTCATGCTCTGAGGGTCAGGATCCGTCCTTCTGGGAAGGGTGCGGGACAACAACGTCGTCGGCCATGCGCGACGCCGCAGGGAAGAGGAGCACAAGGAGGCCGATACCCAATGCCGCACCGATGATCTGCGCCAGCACGAATCCGGGGACGGAGCTCGGAGCGATGCCGGCAAACGTGTCGCTGAAGATTCGGCCGACCGTTACCGCAGGGTTGGCGAAAGACGTCGAGGACGTGAACCAGTACGCCGCGCCAATGTACGCACCCACAGCGGGAGCCGCAAGGATACCCCTTCGAGTGGCAGCCAGGGAGAAGATCAGCAGAATGAGCCCGGCCGTCGCAACCACCTCGCCCAGCAACGTTCCCTCAGTGGCTCGATCCTTGGTCGAGACGGTCGTACCCACCTCAAACATGGCGTTGGCGAGTACGCTGCCGCCGATCCCGCCGACCATCTGCGCCACCAGATACGTACTCAATTCCGCAAGGGTCAAGCCGGTGCGGCTGCGCCGGCCCAGAAGCCAGTCCGCGAGCGAAACCATGGGATTGAAGTGAGCGCCGCTGACCGGCCCGAACATGAGGATCAGCACCGTGAGACCCAGCACCGTGGCGGTACTGTTCTGCAGCAGCTGCAGTCCCACATCGTTCGGGGACAGTTGCTGCGCGGCAATGCCCGAGCCGACGACGATGCAAACAAGCAGGGCCGTCCCGAGCAGCTCGGCGATTGCGCGGCGCCACAAGGGCGGCTGCTGTGAAGTCATGAGATCCAGCTTGACCGAATAAATTAACTCAGTCAAAATTGAATCAATGACTATTGAGCTAAACGGGGACTTTCAGGCGCGAGTTGCAAAACATGCCGCCCTCGCAGACCCTGCCCGCCTGCGGATTGTCGATCTGCTGACGCTCGGAGACTACTCACCGACGGAGCTTCAGGCGGAGCTCGGCATCCCCTCCAACCTGCTGTCCCACCACCTGCGCACCTTGGAAGCTGCCGGCCTCGCGACCCGCCGCCGCTCGGAGGCGGATAAGCGGCGCAGCTACATCAGACTCACCTCCGGGGCGCTGGAGTGGCTGTCGCCCCGGCGTGAACACGGCGTGCGCCGCGTCCTCTTCGTCTGCACGCGCAACAGTGCACGGTCTCAGCTCGCGACCGCCCTGTGGCGGCGCGTCAGTGAAATCCCTGCGACGTCGGCGGGCACGCGCCCGGCAGACCGCGTCGCCCAAGGGGCCGTCGACGTCGCGCATCGCCACGGCGTCGCCCTCGGGAACGCGACGCCGCGTCAGCTGGCTGAGGTTGCAACGAGTGCCGATTTCATCGTCACTGTGTGCGACAACGCGCACGAGGAACTCCCGAACCTGGAGGGAATTCACTGGTCTGTTCCGGACCCGCTCCGAGTGAACACCAGGGACGCTTTCGAACACGCCTTCCTCGACATCTCCACCCGCATCAGCGATCTCGCGCCACGCTTGCGCGCCGCCTGACCTCATGGGCAGGACGAGCGCCAGCACATTTATTGACAGAGTGGTCGGTTTGGTTGGGTGTCCGCCCCGCTCCATCGCTGCACCGAGGCAGCATTGATGGTTGTCGATGTACGGAGTATCCGGCCCCATATTGATTCCATTCGAACCACAGGAGAAACCCGTGAGCACCAATACCACCAAAAAGCCATCCGTCCTCTTCGTCTGCGTCCACAACGCAGGGCGTTCGCAGATGGCGGCGGCGTTCCTGACCAGCTTGTCCGAGGGCGCTATCGAAGTCCGCTCCGCCGGCTCCCAGCCCGCTGACAAGGTCAACCCGGCCGCAGTGGAGGCCATGGCTGAACTCGGCATCGACATGTCCGCCGAGATCCCGAAGGTCCTCACCACCGAGGCAGTGAAGGAGTCGGACGTCGTGATCACCATGGGCTGCGGCGACGAGTGCCCCTATTTCCCCTGCAAGCGCTACGAGGACTGGGTCTTGGAGGACCCGGCCGGGCAGGGTGTGGACGCTGTCCGCCCCATCCGCGACGAGATCAAGACCCGCATCGAGGGATTGATCGAATCCCTGATCCCGGCCACCAATTAGACCAACCCGACTTAGAGCATCAGGGGAGACTTTCGTGAGCACCGACATCCGCATCGAACAGCTGATCATCATCGGCTCCGGCCCCGCCGGCTACACCGCCGCGATCTCGGCCGTGCACTCGGCCGGGACCAAACCCGGCAGCGCGATCAACGCGTTTTCGGCCGATTCTCTGGCTGGGCGTGGCGTCGACAAGAGAGCTGAGAAGCCCAAACCCGTCAGTTCGAAGAGGCCGGTTTTGGCTTGCAGTCCCTGCAAGGGAATGGCGGTCGGGCTGGGTGCCCTTGCCTCCGTCGGCGCCAAGGCAGCGTCCTGCGCAACCTGAGCTCGTCTCATCTCCTTTGTAGCCTTAGGAGGCGGGTGGTGGCGTCACTCCCAGGCCGCCTCGTCGAGCATTTCGCACACATCGTGCACATGCCGGGTGGTGTTCAGCACAATATCCGAAGCGATCGGCTCCATCATCTCGGGGTCCTCAGAGAATTGGCTGTAGAAACCTAACCACCCCCGTGTGTAGTAGGCAAACTCCGGCAAACCTTCCTCGGCCATCGATTCGGCTTCTTCAGGGCTCGCTGCTGCCACAATCGAGCGCCCTCCCAGGAGATCAACAACGGTCAGCTCATCGGCTGAGATGTATTGATAAGCCAATCCGGAAATGTCGAGTTCGTCGATGAAGGCGCCATCCGAGGCACGGGTTAGGTCCACGGTGGCATCTCCTTTGAACTTCAGCACCGTGGACCCGTTCTGCTTCACCCGGGACTTGTAGTGAACATCCCGGACGTCTCCGGCTTCCATGGTGACGGTGGTGCCGCACGCCTCGAACTCTATAGGAGCGTAGTAGTCGTCGGGGACTGGCAAGTACTGCCCCCCGGTGTCCTCGGGCGGCCAAGGCGTGGGGGCTTCCTCCTGGGGCGTTGCAACGGCCGGCGCGGTCCCCGCAACGAGCGCGAGGGCAATGAAAATGGGCAGGCGCAGTGTTTTCTTGATGATCATGATGAGACTCCTGGCGTGGCAGGAGGGCTGCTCGCTCGTCCTGCACGGATATCCGTTGGATGCCGTAATGGCGACAGGTCCGTTGAGAGAACCACGGTCCCTGCGTTCCTTCCCCCAGCCAGGCGCACAGTGCGCCCAACGTACGTCTGCGGTTTTCCGAGTGTCAATGGGTTCCGGGGCAGTTTCACCACCCTCTTGAATAGAGGGTGAATTAGAACCGCTCAAGATCAAATGCATCCTTTTCTCCCACGTGCGAATGGGAAATCAGGAGGCAGGCGAGAACGTCACACCCAAAGGTGTACATTAGGGGCGGAAGCAATGTCGATGCTCATGTTAAGGTTTTCCCGCACCTAACTCTTCCACCGGTTGCCAAGGCGCCAATCGTTGACAGATCGAACGCGACTCACCTCTGCCCTCGTCTTTATCAAAATGATCAAGTGAACCAAAAGAGCCAGAGTGAACCAGCTTTCAACTAGCAAGGGCAACGTCTGGCATGAAGGGGTCGCAGCGCCTAAGTTGGGATTATCCGGTTCAATACTTACGTGCCGCGTCTGCGGTCGAGAGCAGGTGGTTGTGAGCGGGCGCGAGGAGTTCGAAGCATTGCTGGAATTGTTGTCAGCGGTGCGCAATTCGGTCCTGCGGTACCCCATGTCGGGCGTTGTGGACAGGACCGACCACGAAGGAAACATTGTTAGCACGAAAGTCCGCATCAGCGATGGCGAGCACAGCTGGAGCGTCGAAGGCGATGGCGGCAGCATCACGTTCAATCCCTCCGACGGCCGCGTCATCAGGACCGGCAACAGAGTCGAAACGATCGGATTCCAACGACCGGACTGGCTTCCTGATGAAATCCAGCTCTTTTATCCCCTCAGCATGCGCATCTGGGGCGGGCACCAAGACAACCAGCGCATCACGGGCGTGGAACGGCAAGAAGGTGGCATTCGTCTCTCGATGGTTTACATCGACGATGCAGAGTACACGGCGGAAGCAATGTTCAATCCGCAGCATAGTGTGATTACCGACTTCCGCACTGCGACCGACCGGCTCTCGCTCCGTGACCTGCAAACCGACATACGAGTCGAAGGCTGACCAAAACCGAGATGGGACGCCGCGTGTCCGGAGTTGCATGATGGGTCACGGGCGGACTTAAGCCCAACGGAGCGGGTTAGTCAGGCCGCACGACAGTGACCCCGTCCCCGGCAGGGCGTGCCGTGTCGACCGATGCCCCTGCCGAGATCTGCCGCTTGATCTGCTCGAGCTCATCTTTGAGCAGGTCAACGGTGACGCGATACTGGTCGAACTGCGCCGTCCGGCGCCTGGCCACGGAGTAACTGATGCCGGCCGCGAGGATGCCCAGCGGGAACGCCACCATCAGGGCCCAGCCGGACGCGGCAAGGAACTCCAGCGCTACGGGAAGCGCATGCCTGAAGGCCAGGAACTCGTTCACGCCACCGACGACTCCATCAAGAGCGGTGTCCAGCGGGCCCAGAAACTCCCCCACGACAGGCGTCCCGGAAAACGACGGAGCGCTCAGCGGCGGTTCTCCCCCTGTGGACCAGCGTGAATCACGGAAATGGTTCAGGACGTAGATCCCGGCACCCGCATTAAGGGCCGCGAAGAGGAGGACGGAACCAAGAACAGTCCAATGAAGCCTGCGGGGACGCCACGCGCCGGCCACTAGCGCAAAGACGGCGGCCGCACACCAGGAAAAGACGCGGAGTTCGTCGCGGCTCATCCCGCCCAAGAGATCCAAGATATTCTCCGCCCCTCACAGTTGGAATCGATGGTTGTTCCGGTTACAAGCGCGCCTGTCCCAGTCACTTCCGGCCGTTCCCGAAGGCAGCTAAAGGAACGGCCTACCTGAGCGTTGCTCAGATAGGCCGTTCATATTACCCGGAGGCGACCATCTTGCTGGGACGGCCGCGATCCCCCAATGGAAGAAAGAGGGAGGGAGGAGGACCTAGAAGTCCCAGTCTTCGTCTTCGGTGTTGACGGCCTTGCCGATCACGTAGGAGGAGCCGGAGCCGGAGAAGAAGTCGTGGTTCTCGTCCGCGTTGGGGCTCAGGGCGGAGAGGATGGCCGGGTTCACGTCGGTCACGGTGGACGGGAACATGGCCTCGTAGCCCAGATTCATCAGCGCCTTGTTGGCGTTGTAGTTCAGGAACTTCTTGACGTCCTCGGACAGGCCCACGGCGTCGTAGAGGTCGTGGGTGTACTGCACCTCGTTCTCGTACAGCTCGTAGAGCAGCTCGAAGGTGTAGTCCTTCAGCTCCTGCTTGCGCGCCTCGGACTCCCCCTCGACGCCCTTCTGGAACTTGTAGCCGATGTAGTAACCGTGCACCGCCTCGTCGCGGATGATCAGCCGGATCAGGTCCGCGGTGTTGGTCAGCTTGGCCCGTGAGGACCAGTACATCGGCAGGTAGAAGCCTGAGTAGAACAGGAAGGACTCCAGCAGCGTGGAGGCGACCTTGCGCTTGAGCGGGTCATCGCCGTAGTAGTAGCCCTCGATGATCCGGGCCTTCTTCTGCAGGTTCTCGTTCTCGGTGGACCACCGGAACGCCTCGTCGATCTCCTTGGTGGAGCACAAGGTGGAGAAGATCGACGAATAGCTCTTGGCATGCACCGATTCCATGAACGCGATGTTCGTGTAGACGGCTTCCTCATGCGGAGTCAGCGCATCCGGGATCAGGCTGACCGCGCCGACGGTCCCCTGGAGCGTGTCCAGCAGGGTCAGGCCAGTGAAGACGCGCATGGTGAGCAGCTTTTCGTCTTCGGTCAACGTGCCCCAGGACTGCACATCATTGGACAGCGGGACCTTTTCGGGCAGCCAGAAGTTGTTGCAGAGCCGGTTCCAGACCTCAACGTCCTTCTCGTCCTCGATCCGGTTCCAGTTGATCGCTTCCACGTGGTGCAGAAGCTTGACCTTCTCGGCTGACATCGCGTCCCCTTCTTCCCAAAGTCTGTCTTGTTCCATAGTGCCCGAATGCCGGCCGCGGTGCGGCCGGCTGGGCCAGCGGGTGGTGGCCGGATGTCTGGCTTCCCGTCGGCGCCCGTACGACGGCGGGCGGGCACCCGCCGTCGTACTTTTCAGTTGTCCGGGTCTGCTACAGCATGCAGCTGACGCAGCCCTCTACCTCGGTCCCCTCCAGCGCGAGCTGGCGGAGCCGGATGTAGTAGATGGTCTTGATGCCCTTGCGCCAGGCGTAGATCTGCGCCTTGTTGATGTCGCGGGTGGTGGCGGTGTCCTTGAAGAACAGCGTCAACGACAGGCCCTGGTCCACGTGCTGGGTGGCCGCGGCGTAGGTGTCGATGATCTTCTCGTAGCCGATTTCGTAGGCGTCCTGGTAGTACTCCAGGTTGTCGTTGGTCAGATACGGGGCCGGGTAGTACACGCGGCCCAGCTTGCCTTCCTTGCGGATCTCGATCTTGGAGGCCACCGGGTGGATCGAGGACGTGGAGTTGTTGATGTAGGAGATCGAACCGGTGGGCGGAACGGCCTGCAGGTTCTGGTTGTAGATCCCGTGCTCCATGACGGAGGCCTTCAGCTCCCGCCAGTCGGCCTGGGTGGGGATCTCCACATGGGCGAAGAGCTCCTTGACCCGGTCGGTCTGCGGTACCCATTCCTGCTCGGTGTACTTGTCGAAGAACTCGCCCGAGGCGTACTTGGACTTCTCGAAGCCGCCGAAGGTCTGGCGGTGTTCGATCGCGAGCTTGTTCGAGGCACGCAGCGCGTGGAACAGCACCGTGTAGAAGTAGATGTTGGTGAAGTCCAGGCCTTCCTCGGAACCGTAATGGACCCGCTCGCGGGCCAGGTAGCCGTGCAGGTTCATCTGGCCCAGGCCGATGGCGTGCGACTGCAGGTTGCCTTCGGCGATCGAGGGCACCGAGTTGATGTAGGACATGTCCGACACCGCGGTGAGCGCGCGGATGGCGGTCTCGATGGAGGTGCCGAAGTCGGGCGAGTCCATGGTCTTGGCGATGTTCATCGAGCCGAGGTTGCAGGAAATGTCCTTGCCGATTTCGGCGTAGGTGAGGTCCTCGTTGTACAGCGACGGCGAGGAAACCTGCAGGATCTCCGAGCAGAGGTTGGACATGATGATCTTGCCGTGGATCGGGTTGGCGCGGTTCACCGTGTCCTCGAACATGATGTACGGGTAGCCCGATTCGAACTGGATCTCGGCCAGCGTCTGGAAGAACTCGCGGGCGCTGATCTTGGTCTTCTTGATCCGGCTGTCGTCGACCATCTCGTAGTACTTTTCCGAGACGGAGATGTCCGAGAACGGCACCCCGTAGACGCGTTCGACGTCGTACGGGGAGAACAGGTACATGTCCTCGTTCTTCTTCGCCAGCTCGAACGTGATGTCCGGGACGACAACGCCCAGCGAGAGCGTCTTGATCCGGATCTTTTCGTCGGCGTTCTCGCGCTTCGTGTCCAGGAAGCGGTAGATGTCCGGGTGGTGGGCATGCAGGTACACCGCGCCCGCACCCTGGCGGGCACCGAGCTGGTTGGCGTAGGAGAAGCTGTCTTCGAGCAGCTTCATGACCGGGATGACGCCGGAGGACTGGTTCTCGATCTGCTTGATCGGCGCGCCGTGCTCGCGGATGTTGGTCAGCGACAGTGCGACGCCGCCGCCGCGCTTGGACAGCTGCAGGGCGGAGTTGATGCCGCGGGCGATCGACTCCATGTTGTCTTCGATGCGCAGCAGGAAGCAGGAGACCAGCTCGCCGCGCTGCTTCTTGCCCGCGTTCAGGAACGTGGGCGTGGCCGGCTGGAAGCGGCCGTCGATGATCTCGTCCACCAGCCGGTTCGCCAGTTCCTCGTCGCCCCTGGCCAGGTGGAGGGCCACCATGCAGACACGGTCTTCGTAGCGCTCCAGGAAACGCTTGCCGTCGAAGGTCTTGAGCGTGTAGGACGTGTAGAACTTGAACGCGCCCAGGAACGTCTCGAAGCGGAACTTTTTCTTGTAGGCCCGGTCGTAGAGCGACCGGACAAAGTTCATCGTGTACTGGTCGAGCGTCTCGCGCTCGTAGTAGTCGTTCTTGATCAGGTAGTCGAGTTTTTCTTCCAGGTCATGGAAGAACACGGTGTTGTTGTTAACGTGCTGCAGGAAATACTGGCGGGCAGCTTCGCGGTCGGCCTCGAACTGGATCTTCCCGTCCGGGCCGTAAAGGTTGAGCATGGCATTGAGTTCGTGGTAGCCCAGTCCCTTAAATGCCGCCGGCAATTCTGCCTTGGCATCGGCTACGGCTGCGGGTGCAACTGTCGTTTCCAAAAGTGTTCCAATCCTTGCTTGACCCGGTCGACGTCCTCGGACGTGCCCATGAGTTCGAATCGATAGAGAAGCGGCACCTGGCACTTTGCGGCGATCTTCTCCGCCGCCAGGCAGTACGTTGTGCCGAAGTTCGTGTTGCCGGAGCCGATCACTCCACGGAGCAGGCGCCGGTTCTCCTCGCGGTTGAGGAATTTGATGACCTGTGGCGGAATCGAATTCCGGCCGGATTCGCCGCCGTACGTCGGCAGTACCAGGACGAACGGCCGGAGCGCGTGCAGCGTCTCCTGCTGGGTGCGCAGCGGGATCCGTGCCGCCGGCAGCCCCAGCTTCTGCATGAAGCGGTCGGTGTAGCCGGAGGCGGAGGAGAAATAGATCAGGTCCGTCTCGGCGATCCCGCCGGTTGCCGGACCCGCCTCACGCCTGGCGGCCTCACTCATCAGCAGCTCGGTCATGGCGTTTGGTTCTGGTTTCGAACGAATCCGCTCAGGCTACCGAGGCAGCGGCCTGGGCCAGTTCCTCGATCTTGTCCGGGCGGAACCCGGACCAGTGGTCCTGCTCGGTGACGACGACGGGCGCCTGCATGTAACCAAGGGAACGGACACGCTCCAGCGCTTCCGGATCCTGGGACAGGTCAACGCTCTGGTAGGCGATGCCCTTCTTGTCCAGAGCCCGGTACGTGGCATTGCACTGCACGCATGCTGGCTTGGTGTAAACCGTTACAGTCATGGTCCTTCTCCCCTAATTCTCGGTACGGCGTTCTGCTGTTTTCTGGCTGTGCGGCTGTCCCTGAGAAGAACCCGCGCTCGCTGCCCGCCAGCGGTTCCAATACTACATCTAGTGGACTCGGCCGTTCGGAACCCCAAGATGATGTATTACAAGTATGTCATTCCGTGCCCACCTTCGTCCACAGCCCATGGGGTATTTTCGGGGGTTAAACAGTTGATATTCCGGCCTTTCCAAGGCGCCATCCACAGCCTGTGGATGGGCTGCCCACAACTTCGAAAAGTCTCGTGTCGCCGTTTCGTCGGCGTGTCGCCTCTAGTGCCGGCACCACTAGATGTTGTGGTCCCCGGCGTCCGTCGTTTTTTCTGCTGCCGCTCCCGTACTCGGAACCTTAGCGGCCGCCTCGGACAATCGGCCGGACGATACGGCCGGACCATTCGGGCGGCTCCATGCTCCGTGGTCGGGCGGCTTTCACCCCCCTGACTGCCAGTGCAGCACGTCCGGGCTTCGAACCACTCCTCCTCGCGTGAATGCGGCACCCTTAACACAACGCTGTGGCGGCCCGCGGCATTCCTCCAAGTGCGGCCCGCGGCTCTGGCAAAGCCCAAGGTAGGCTTAGCGCAAGGGTGAATGAGCCACAGGAGGGCTGATGGTCAACACGGTGCACCTGCGCACCTTGCTCGAAGTGACCCGGCGCGGGTCGTTTGCCGCGGCCGCGGCCAACCTGGGCTATACGGCCTCGGCCGTTTCGCAGCAGATGTCCGCGCTGGAGCGCGAGACGGGCGCCAAGCTGTTCGAGCGCTCGGCGCGCAGCGTGCAGCCGACCGAAACGGCGATGGTGATGTCCCGGCACGCGGCCAAGGTCCTCACGGACATCGATGCGCTGCTGGCTGCCACCGCCCGCAGCCAGGACACCAGCACGCAGGAGGTCAGGCTCGGGATCTTTCCCAGCCTGGCCACCTACGTACTCCCCCGGTTGCTGCAGGCCCCCGGATGGCCGGGCCTGGGGATCAACCTCAAGGTATCCGTCGCCGAGCCGGGCCAGACGATCCAAGGGTTGCGGGCCGGCGGCGGACTCGACGTCGCCCTGGTGTTCCAGGTCGGCCAGGGCGGGCTGGCCTGGCCCAACACGGTGAGCCGGCAATGGATCGGCGACGACAATTTCAGGGTGGTACTGCCCGAATCATGGGGGATTCGGCCCGGGGCTTCGGTGACGGCCTCCCAGTTGGCGGAGATGCCCTGGATCATGCACCATCCCGGCACGGCGGACGCCACCGTGATCGAGCGCCTCTTCGCGAGCTGCAACCTCCACCCGCGGGTGGTCGCCTACTGCGACGACTTCAACGCCAGCCTCGCCATGGCCGCCGCGGGTCTGGGCGCCGCGCTGGTTCCGGAGCTCGCGATGCACAACGGGCCCGACGGCATCGTGGTGCTGGACGTCCCGGAAATCCGGCTGGCACGGAATATCTTTGCGCTGCTGATCAACGACCGGCAGAACGCCCAGCTCGGCCTGTTCATGGATCAACTGTCGGTGATCCTGCGCGACATGAGCATCACGACCAGGCGCACCTGAGGGCTTCGCCAGGGCAGGCGCCGCCGGTCCCCGCCACAGGTTGTTTCTTTCCCAACCTGAGCAACGGCGCGTTCGCCCACAGCTGAATCTGTGCGCAGATCCGCAGCGAAAAGGCAGGGGCACAGCGCTTTCGCCTTGAAGTACCGGGGGGGGGTTGAAGGAGTTGTGGCGCTTGGCGGATACGAAAAGGTCCGGTGCAAACAGTTTGTTTGCACCGGACCTTCGCTGCTGGGTGGAGCTGAGGGGACTCGAACCCCTGACCCCCTGCATGCCATGCAGGTGCGCTACCAGCTGCGCCACAGCCCCTGGAATGGAATGATTCGCCAAAACGGCAATATATTCCGCTGCGTGAATATCACCGATGGTGCTTCACGGAGTGGAGCTGAGGGGACTCGAACCCCTGACCCCCTGCATGCCATGCAGGTGCGCTACCAGCTGCGCCACAGCCCCGTTATCCTCGCGGATTCCGCGCCGCTTCCTTCGAAGCAACTTGAATATTCTATGCAGAGACTCGCACGGATTCCAAATCAGCGGATGGTTCCGGGCGGCCGGCGGAGGATCGGTTCCGGCCAGCAGTACCCATCCGCCCCGGCTACTCCGTGTCCGTCGATGCGGCCTTCGCGTCCAGCTGCAAGTCGATGAACGGGCAATCCTTCCACAGACGCTCCAGGGCATAGAAGACGCGGTCTTCCTGATGCTGGACGTGGATGACCACGCCTGCGTAGTCGAGCAGCACCCAGCGCCCCTCGGACCGGCCTTCGCGGCGGACCGGTCGCAGGTCCTGCTTGTGCAGCTCCTCTTCGATGCCGTCGACGATGGCGTTGACCTGCCGCTCGGTGGGTGCCGAGGCGATGAGGAACACGTCGGTGATAGCCAGCCGCTCGCTAACGTCGATCGCGACGATGTCTTCGGCGATTTTGTCGCTGGCTGCCTTCGCGGCAGTGCGCGCGATGGCGATTGAGCTCTCGGGTGCGGTCATGTGTCTCCTTGGAATGTGAACCAGCGATTGAGCGGCGGCGTTAGCCGCCAAAAATACCGAGCATCATGGCGATGCCCGCCGCGAACGCAGCGGCGCCGAGCACCAGCGCACCACCGACTGCGAGCCTCACCCGGCGGACCCGGTCGAGCCCTGCCGTCCGGGCGTCGAGGGGGTCCAGCCCGTAGGCGCTGCTGGCCTTGAGCGGATGGATGGTGGCACCGCGCCCTTCGGCCAGCGCTTCGGCCTGGGCCAGGATCTTCGATCGCGGCGGTGCCGACGCGGCCGTGTCCACCGGCGTCGGAACCGGTTTCCGGTCCTGCCCCGCCGGTTTCCCTGATCCTGCCGGCACAGCCTGCGTCGCCGCAGGCGGTTGCGGCTTGACCGTTTCGGGTGCCGGCTTCCGGCGGGCGGGAACCTGCTGCCGGCCGGGCGTGGCCTGCGCCGGAGCAGACGGTGCTTGGTCCGGAGCCGGCGTCGTCACCACCGGAACGTAGGATGTCGACGACGGCCGGAGCACGTGCCGGTCGGTCCCCGGGACGGCCACGAATTCCATCGGTGCGGAGGCAATGTCAGCCGCCGGCCGCTCCATGGCCGTGTGCCGGCGCTGTTCGTTTTCGTCGCTGAGCCGCTTCTTGTCCGCGGCCCTGCGGTTCAGGACGGCGGCACGCTCGGCGAGGGCCTTTTGCTGGGCCAGCAGTTCCAGGTCCACGTCGTGCGGGTCCTGCTCCTGCCGGGATTCCATCATGGCCACCATGTTCTTGGCCTGGCCCATCAGCAGATCGCGGGCGGCCAGCGCCTGCTCAACGGTCATCTCGCCGGCGTCGACGGCCTCGCGCGCGGCCTCCGAGAGGGGCTTGTCCGGCGCGGCGGCCGGAGACTGGACCGGAG
>NZ_JBNHGF010000011.1:0-23701 GCF_059091005.1 Arthrobacter sp. Y3223164 | reverse complement strand
GCCCGCCCGCGCCGGATGTCGACGGCGGCGCCTGCGGTGCCGCGGTTTTCTTGGCGGCCGTCGTGCCCGGTGGGGCAGCCGTCTTGGCAGGTTCGGTCCGGGCGTGGGGCATGCAACGAGCATACGCACTTGGCCGGGCAAGCTCCATTCCGGCTTTTGTGTGGTTCCTACTAAAACAGGCGGCGGACCCGGCCGCAAAGGGCCGGGTCCGCCGCCCGTCGGGTGGCGCGTTGCCGCGGTTTAGGAGTCGCCCCCGGCGTTGCCCGAGGTGCCGGCATTGACGTCCATCAGGCGGTACTTGTCGAACGCGTCCCGTGGCACATTCTGGTCGACTTCGCCGCGGCGGGCCAGCATCTGCAGTGCCCGGACCACGATCGAGTGGCTGTCGATCTTGAAGAAGCGCCGGGCCGCGGCCCGCGTGTCGGAGAACCCGAAGCCGTCGGCACCCAAGGTCGCGAACTCGTTGGGCAGGTACTGCCGGATCTGGTCCGGCACGGCCGCCATGTAGTCGCTGACCGCCACGATCGGGCCGGTCGCCCCTTCGAGCTGCTGGGCCACAAAGGGCTTGCGCGGCTCGGCGCCGGGGTTCAGGAACGCCTCCTCCTCGGCGGCCAGGCCGTCGCGGCGGAGTTCGTTCCAGCTGGTCACCGACCAGACATCGGCGGAGACGCCCCAGTCATCGGCCAGCAGCTGCTGGGCCTCCAGCGCCCACGGCACGGCCACGCCGGAGGCCAACAGCTGGGTGCGGGGCCCGTCGACCTTGGCCGGAGCCAGCAGGTAGATGCCCTTGACCAGGCCCTCGACGTCCAGTTCCTCCGGTTCGGCGGGCTGGAGGATCGGCTCGTTGTACACGGTCAGGTAGTACATCACGTTGGGATCCGGATGGTTCCCGCCGTACATGCGCTCCAGGCCGTCGCGCATGATGTGTCCGATCTCGTACCCGTAGGCCGGGTCATAGGTGACGACCGCCGGGTTGGTGGAGGCGAGGACCGGGGAATGCCCGTCCGCGTGCTGCAGGCCCTCGCCGGTCAGGGTGGTCCGTCCCGCGGTGGCGCCGATCACGAAGCCTCGGGCCATCTGGTCGGCGGCGGCCCAGAAGAAGTCACCGGTGCGCTGGAAGCCGAACATCGAGTAGAAGATGTAGATCGGCACCAACGGCTCGCCGTGGGTGGCGTAGGAGGTACCGACGGCGGTGAAGGCGGCGGTGGAGCCGGATTCGTTGATGCCGGTATGCAGGATCTGGCCCTGCGGGGATTCCTTGTACGCCAGGACCAGGTCGCGGTCCACGGACAGGTAGTTCTGGCCCTTGGGGTTATAGATCTTGGCGGTCGGGAAGAACGAGTCCATGCCGAAGGTCCGCGCCTCGTCCGGAATGATCGGGACCACGCGGGCACCGAATTCCTTGTCCCGCATCAGGTCCTTCAGCAGGCGCACGAACGCCATGGTGGTGGCAGCCTGCTGTTTCCCGGAGCCGCGCTTGGCAACCTCGTAGGCCTTGTCCTCGGGCAGGTGCAGCTGCTGGTGCGCGGTCCGACGTTCCGGCACGGCGCCGCCGAGCGCGGCCCGGCGCTCCATCATGTACTTGATCTCAGGGGTGTCCGGTCCCGGCCGGTAGTACGGCGGCCGGTACGGATCGGCCTCGAGCTGCTCGTCGGAGATCGGGATGCGCAGGTGGTCGCGGAAGTCCTTCAGGTCCTGCAGGGTCAGCTTCTTCATCTGGTGGGTCGCGTTGCGGCCCTCGAAGTGCGTGCCCAGGCCGTAACCCTTGACCGTCTGGGCGAGGACCACCGTGGGCTTGCCCTTGAACTCGGTGGCGGCGCGGTAGGCGGCGTAGACCTTGTGGTAGTCGTGGCCGCCGCGCTTGAGGTTCCAGATCTGCTCGTCGGTCATGTCCGCGACCATTTCCTTGGTCTGCGGGGTCTTGCCAAAGAAGTGCTCGCGGACGAACCCGCCGGATTCGGCCTTGTAGGTCTGGTAGTCGCCGTCGAGGGTGGAGTTCATGATGTCCACCAGCGCGCCGTCATGATCCTTGGCGAGCAGTTCGTCCCACTCCCGGCCCCAGGTCACCTTGATGACATGCCAGCCGGCGCCGCGGAAGAAGGCCTCGAGCTCCTGCATGATCTTGCCGTTGCCGCGCACCGGCCCGTCGAGGCGCTGCAGGTTGCAGTTGATCACGAAGGTGAGGTTGTCCAGCTTTTCGTTGGCTGCCAGCTGCAGGAAGCCGCGCGACTCCGGTTCGTCCATCTCGCCGTCGCCCAGGAAGGCCCAGACGTGCTGGTCGGAGGTGTCCTTGATCCCGCGGTTCTGCAGGTAGCGGTTCAACTGCGCCTGGTAGATGGCGTTGGCCGGGCCGATGCCCATGGAAACGGTGGGGAATTCCCAGAACTCGGGCATGGAGCGCGGGTGCGGGTAGGAGGGCAGGGCGTGGCCTTCGCGGGACTTCTCCTGCCGGAAACCGTCCAGGTCCTCCTCGGACAGCCGGCCTTCGAGGAAGGCGCGCGCGTACATGCCGGGGGAGGCGTGGCCCTGGAAAAAGACCTGGTCGCCGCCGCCGGGGTGGTCCTTGCCGCGGAAGAAATGGTTGAAGCCCACTTCATAGAGGGTGGCCGCGCCGGCGTAGGTGGAGATGTGTCCGCCCACGCCGATGTCCGGACGCTGGGCCCGGTGCACCAGCATGGCCGCGTTCCAGCGCATCCAGGCGCGGTAGCGGCGCTCAATCTCCTCGTCGCCCGGGAACTCCGGCTCCTGGTCGACCGGAATGGTATTGACATAGTCCGTGGTGGTCACCATCGGCACGCCGACGCTCTGCGCACCCGCACGCTGCAGGATGGAGCGGACAATAAACTGGGCCCGTTCGGTGCCCTGGCTCTCCACCAGACCGTCGAAGGACTCTATCCATTCGGCGGTTTCTTCGGGATCGCGATCCGGCAGCTGGCTTGTCAGCCCGCTCAGGATGTGCGAGGTATCTTCTCCTGCGCTCACGTCCAACCTCTCATACGTGCAGATTGTGTCTGCGCCTTACGTGGCATAGCGACCCGGCGCATGGTCCGGCCGGGAGATATTCTTCAGTGCCACTCTAACTGTTCACGGCATTACAACGCAGCCGGAGCCGGCCGTGCCAGTTGTTACGACGACGTCGGAGGCCGCCCCGCCGTCGCCGTCGTCGGACCCACCGGCGCCGGTCCCCGCGGGCGCCCGCCGTCGTCCCTTAAGAAAGAGGCGTAAAGCGGCCCAGCGGCGCGGCAAAAAACGGCAGCGTCCTGCGGGTGGCTTGAAGCGACGGCGATTAGGGTGTTGGCTTGTAACTAGCAACACGCCCATCGCCGTCGGCGGGGTGAATCAATACGTTCCATACAGGAGGAGCACAGTGGGCGAGGCCGAAGCCGCCGCGGTAGAGAATGTGGCAGGCAATTTGGGTTTCAAAGACGGGGACCTGATCCAGGAATTCGGCTATGACGAGGACGTGGACTTCGATCTGCGTGACGACATCGAGGACCTCACCGGCTCCGAACTGCTTACCGAGGACGACCACGACGTGGTGGACGCGGTGATCCTGTGGTGGCGCGACGGCGACGGCGACCTGGTGGACGCGCTGGTCGACACGCAGACAACCCTCGGGCCGGGCGGAGTGGTCTGGGTGCTGACGCCGAAGTCCGGCCGGGACGGTTACGTGCCGCCGGCCGACGTCCAGGAAGCGGCGCCTACCGCCGGCCTGCACGTGACCACTTCCGCCGGCGTCTCCGGCGATTGGGCCGCCACCCGGCTGGTCAGCAAGCGGACCAACAAGTGACCGCGGACGCACCCCGGACCGGGCTGCCCGCACCCGATTTCGAGCTGGCCAACCAGTTCGGCGAACCCGTCAGGCTCTCTGCCCTGCGCGGTGAGAACGTCGTGCTGGTCTTCTACCCGTTCGCCTTCTCCGGCATCTGCACCGGCGAGCTGTGCGAGCTGCGCGACGACCTGGGCCTCTTCCGCAGCGAGAATGCCCGCGTGCTGGCCGTGTCCGTTGACCATAAGTTCGCCCTGCGCGCGTTCGCGGAGCAGGAGGGCTACGAGTTCGACCTGCTGGCCGACTTCTGGCCGCACGGCGACGTGGCCAAGGCCTACGGCGTGTTCGACGACGACTCCGGCATGGCGCTGCGCGGCACCTTCATCATCGACGCCGAAGGCATCCTGCGGCACGTGATCCGCAATCCCCGCAGCCAAGCCCGCGACATCCAGGAATACCACCGCGTGCTGAAAGAGCTCTAGCCGCCATGGAGTTGCTGCGGCCGGCGCTCGAGATCCTGGCTGGACACCGTCTGGCCGTGTTGACCGGCGCTGGCCTCAGCACCGATTCCGGCATCCCGGACTACCGCGGACCCACCTCCGTCCCGCGCGCACCGATGACCTACCAGCAGTTCGTCGGCGACGAGGACCTGCGCCGCCGCTACTGGGCGCGCAACCACATCGGCTGGCGGCACATGCACCACGCCGCGCCCAACCTCGGCCACTACGCGCTGGCAGCGATGGAGCAGAACGGACTGCTCAGCGGCCTGATCACGCAGAACGTGGACCGGCTGCATGAGGACGCCGGCAGCGTGAACGTGATCGACCTGCACGGGCGTTTCGACCGGGTGATCTGCCTGGACTGCGGGGACGTGACCAGCCGCTCCTCGCTGGCGGTGCGGCTGGAGGAACTCAACCCCGCCTACGCCGCCGCCGGCGATGCCGGCGATGTCGCTCCGGATGCCGACGCCGACGTCGCCGACACCTCCCGCTTCGTCGTGGCCGACTGCCTGGTCTGCGGCGGCATGCTCAAGCCGGACTTCGTCTACTTCGGCGAGAATGTCCCCAAGGACCGGGTGGCGGCGGCCTACGCCATGGTGGACGACGGCGAGGCGCTGCTGGTTGCCGGGTCCTCGCTCACCGTGATGAGCGGCCTGCGGTTCGTCCGGCACGCCGCCAAACAGGGCAAACCCGTGGTGATCATCAACCGCGGCCCTACCCGCGGCGACGACTTGGCCGACCTGAAGCTGGAAACGGGCGTCTCCGAGGCTCTTGGCCACCTGGCGGCGGAGTTGCCGGGCCGGCTCCAGAAGCCGGCCTGAGACCGGCCAGGAGGACCGTGCCGCCCCTTCGATGCGCCGGCTGTTGCCCCTGAGGGAGGTCTCAGGTTACAGGTTGCATCGTGTTGATCCGCACGTAAATTTGGTTGGCGTTCACGCCGGTTTATCCGGTAGAGTAAATCCTCGTGATGTTGCGGCGGATAACGCTCCGCGGTCCCGCTTTCGACATTACAACGGGTCTTTAGCTCAGCTGGTAGAGCGCCACGTTTACACCGTGGATGTCATCGGTTCGATCCCGGTAGGACCCACGAACAAACCCCGCACTGTCAGGCAAGACGCCTGGGAATGCGGGGTTTTTTCGTGCCCGGCTCCACTGGCCGGGCTGAGCCGCAGTCTCCGGTTTCTGCGTTTCAGGCTTCGATTCCTAAGTGAATCTTGAGGTCCAGCGGGCGCCTGCCGGTGTAACGTGGGGCTCCCGGTGGCCGCTGCAGGGGGCAGTGGAACCGGATGGATGAGGTGACGGCCCCGCCCGCTGTTGGGGGATGGGCGGGGCTGTCCCTCAGCGTTGCAGATGCCGGATAAGGTGTTCGTCCGCGCGCAGCATTCGACCGCGTCGAAGCCCCTTTCCCGCGAATCCGACACCCGGCCCGGCGGCCCTATCTTCCGCACCGCCCGGCAAGGACACGCCGTCCTGCCGTGCCGCTGCATGGTCGCGTGCGGGACATCTACCGGGCACGTGAAAAACTTGTCAGCCATACTCGTCGCTCGCGAGGAATCTCGTCTCGGGGATCACAGCCGGCACACAGGTCCAAAGGGAAAGGCACTGTCCCGCGAGGGACAGTGCCTTTCGGGGCAGCCGTTAGATGGGGGATCAACGGAACTGCCAGGGGATAAGCGGTGCAGCAACCGGGGAGATGGGGGCTCCCGGGCGTTCAATGCCACCGCCAAGCCACAGTCTGCCATGACCCGTGGGCATTTCTCAACCACCATGATTGATCAGTTAAGCGTGTCGCTCGTTATCGGCAAATACGGGTCAAAACACGGCGCACGCCCTTACCATCCGCGAGCCGCCGAACGGTGCTGCCGGGCACTTATTGTGCCGATCTTATGCCAAGATAGAGCGGCCGCTGCGTCGTGCAATAACGGTTAAGCAACGGCGCCGTGAAGCTCTCTACAACCGGCCTCCGGTCTGCAACGCTGGACCGATCATGCTGGTTTTCACGAGGGGCAACAATGGAGAAGTTCTGCCGGACTGCCGGCCACACGTTCGTCCCTGCACGCACCGTCTCGGCACGGCGTTGTGCCTGCTCCGGAACGCACCGCCGGCCGTGCTCCGAACAGGACGTCGGCCTGATACCGGCGCAGGACCCGCTGGATGAAATCGGGCTGCCCGCGGCCTCGCCTCGAGCGTTGACTCCCCGCCCGGACCCCGGCACGGACGCCATCGCCGGCAGGGGCTTTCCCGGCGAGGACGACGCGGACGATGACGCAATCGACGCCTGGCTGCGCTTCCGACCCTCGGCTGCCCCTGGCGAATGAGTCATAGCTAACGTCAGCCCGCTTAGCCGGTGCCGCCGGTCGGGATTAGGCTTGAGGAGGAACCACGGCCCGCTCGGGCTGTACGCTGACGTCCCTGACCGCGGGGACCGCACACATGGAGACTCAATGAGCGCACACATCGGTGTGACAGGTCTGGCCGTCATGGGCGCCAACCTGGCACGGAACTTCGCCCGCAACGGCTACACGGTCGCCCTGCACAACCGCTCGGTGGAAAAGACGGACGCCCTGCTGTCCGCCCACGGCGACGAGGGCGACTTCATCCGCACCGAGTCGCTGCAGGAGCTGGTGGAGAACCTGCAGAAGCCCCGCCGCGTGCTCATCATGGTCAAGGCCGGCAAGCCGGTCGACTCCGTCATCGAGCAGTTGGTGCCGTTGCTGGAAGAGGGCGACATCGTCATTGACGCCGGCAACTCGCACTACGAGGACACCCGGCGCCGCGAGGCCGCCTTGGCCGAGAAGGGGCTGCACTTCGTCGGCATCGGGGTCTCGGGCGGCGAGGAAGGGGCGCTCCTCGGCCCATCCATCATGCCCGGCGGCTCCCGGCAGTCCTACGACTCGCTCGGCCCCATGCTGGAAAAGATCTCCGCCAAGTACGACGGCGAACCCTGCTGCAGCTGGGTGGGCACGGATGGCGCGGGCCATTTCGTAAAGATGGTGCACAACGGCATCGAGTACGCGGACATGCAGGTCATCGGTGAGGCCTACGACCTGCTCCGCACCGGTGCAGGCCTGGAACCGCAGCAGCAGGCCGAGATCTTCACCGCGTGGAACAAGACCGAGCTCTCGTCCTTCCTGATTGAGATCACCGCCGAGGTGCTTGCCCACACGGACGCCAAGACTGGCAAGCCGTTCGTCGACGTGGTGGTGGACTCGGCCGGGCAGAAGGGCACCGGGCGCTGGACCGTCGTCTCCGCGCTCGAACTCGGGTCGCCGGTCTCCGGCATTGCCGAGTCGGTTTTCGCGCGCGGCCTTTCCTCGCAGCGCGGCCAGCGCGCCATAGCCCAGGACGTGCTGGCAGGACACGAAGAAGACGTCAAGGTCCCGCAGAGCTTCGTCGAGGACGTCCGCCAGGCGCTGTTCGCCTCCAAGCTGGTCAGCTACGCCCAGGGCATCGACATGCTCGGTTCCGCAGCGGGCGAGTACGGCTGGGATCTGAAGCTGGATGAGATCGCCTCGCTCTGGCGCGCCGGCTGCATCATCCGCGCCGAGCTGCTGGACGACATCATGAAGGCCTACGCCGGCGACTCAAAGCCTGAAAACCTGCTCTTCGCCCCGGCCTTCGCCGATGCGATCGGCCAGGCAGTCCCGGCGTGGCGCCGAGTCGTGGCCACCGCCGTCCGGCTCGGCATCCCGGTACCGGTATTTGCCTCCTCGCTGGCCTACTACGACGGGCTGCGCCGCAATCGCCTGCCGGCCGCCCTGACCCAGGGCCTGCGCGACCTCTTCGGCGCACACACCTACGGCCGGACGGACGCGGAAGGCACCTTCCACACCCTGTGGAGCGGCGACAAGTCGGAGGTCTCCGCCGTCGACACGCACTGACTCGGACGGCGGACAGCCGCCTGAGGAGCTTCCGGAGCCCCCAACCGACTCTTGCGGTTGGGGGCTTCGTCGGCTGCCACCGCTTTCGTCGGAAACTACGCCGCCGACTTCTGTACCTTCGAGTAGAAGAACTGGAGGAGGTCGGATCCGAATTCCGCGGTGAGCAGGGCGGCCGCCCAGCGGGTTGGCTTCGGAGCCAGCAACAGCCCGAAGATGAAGCCGCTGGCCACCCATTGGCCCAGGCAGAACGGGCACGTCAGCAGTTCGCCGATGGCTTTCTGCGGTCCGGTGCCGCGCACGTCTTCGGCCAGTTCGGCTGCTCCGCTTTGTCCTTCAAAGGAAGTGAACGGAGCCCGCAGCGGGCTGGTGACCGGGGCCTTGGTCAGCAGTCGGGAGAGCTTGTGTGTCGCGACGGCGATCAGCGCCAGGTCGCTCCACCGGGGCGCGTCCGGCACGGTGCGGCCGGAGCGGCGAACGGCGGCTGTCCCCAGTGCCAGTCCTGTGCCGTGGACGCCCATCAACATCAGGAAAGAGCCCAGCGGCAGGTGCTCTCCGTGGCTGTATTCGTCCTTCTCGTGCCGTAACCGGGCCCGTAATCTTTGAGCTGTTTCCTGATACATGTGGTGCTTGCCCTCCCGGTCTGGTGCCCTGGGGGCGAGTTTATCGGCGCCATGGGCGACGCAACAGGGCAGGACACCCGTGGAACCGCACGACCGGCGGGCTAAAACCGCACCGTTAAGCGGAAATCGGCCCCTCCTCGGAGAGTTGAGGAGGGGCCGATTGTCTCAGGTTTGAGTCCGGCTATCGCTTCGAAGCGCGGTAGCCGGCAGCCCGAGCTGCACTTTCCGTGGCAAAGCACTCTTCGGGGCTGGTGCGCGAGTAGAAGCCACCGCCTGGGACGTGATAAATCCACTCGCCCGAGGAGCTTTGATTGCCTTTGATGGGGTATCCGGCCGGGCAATAGTGTCCGTTGGGGGCACTTCGGGTGGGCTTCTTTCCGGCCGTGATCGTGAGAGCCTGCGTCTTCGTCGCGGTGCGCGTGTAGGTCGAGGACGGCAACCGGTACTTCACCGTCGTGGTGACCTTGTACCTGCCGGCCCGCAGGGAAACCGACTTCTTGTTCTTGGTTACGGTCTTACTGCCGGCCTTCACCGTCAGCGTCTTGGACACGACTTTCACGCCCTTGGCAGACGAAACATTCGGCTTGATGGTTGCCGTGCCGTTGTAAGGAGCCTTCTTTCCCGCAATGGTCTTCAGCGCAACTGCAGTGCGGACCACGAGCTTCTGCGTCTTCGACGTCGTCTTGAGGTTCGAGTAGACGCGCTGGCCGTCCACTTCTGCGTACGTCTTGTACTTCACGGTTGTGGCAACCGAGTAGGTCCCGGCCTTGAGCTTCGCGCTCTTCTTGTTCCTGAGCACGGTCTTGCTGCCTTGCTTAACCGTGATGGTCTTGGCTGTCACGGTGACCCAGCCGGTGGCGGCAACCGTGGGCTTCACCGTTGCAGTGCCGTTGACGGGGGCAACCGGGCTGCCGATATTTTTGATCGCCACGCTCGTTTCGGGCGCAGGCGTCGGGACCGTCGCCCCGACGGCGGGACCAGTCACCGCTGTGACGGCCTCGACGGGAGCCGCGGTTGCGGCAGTGACGGAGCCTAGAAGGAGCGAGGCAGCGGCTGCGAACGCAGCGGCGCCACGCACGTAAGGTGCGAGTTTCAATTTCCCCAACTTTCCCGGGCGCAGCCCGGAACCAAAATGATTTACTGGTTAATCGTACGAGCAATAATGCTCAGGCACCTAGAATCCTTGGACGTACTCAACGGAGTCGTCGTACCAATCGGTGATGCGCCAGACTCCGCCCTTGACTGCAGCGGCCGGGACATCGGCAAAAACCACTCCGTAACCAATGGAGGAATCAACGTCCACCGTCGGCGGAAGCAGCGGCCCCATGTCGAGATAGGAATCTATTACCGTATACCCGGAGTCGTCGTAGGTGTTCCCGTCTGCACCGATGTATTCCACGACGATCCAGTCGGCCGGATCCATGGTGGAATCGCTGCTGTTACCCAAGAGCAATTCCACGTAAAGATCCGCTTTTCCTGACTCTGTGTTGCTTGGGTATTGACGTGGTTCGAAGAACAGCACGTTCCAGTCAGGCAAAGTGAATATTTTGTCGATAGCGAAGGGGTCTTACCTCGACGATCGTACAAACAGCACCATTTCTGCTGAGGTCGCTTTTCCGGCTTTGTTCGTTACTATGACCCGGTAGGTATCCAGTTCGTTCTTCGACCGTGCGGTAAACGTGTAGTTCGCGCTTGTTGCTCCCGAAATCCTCTTCCACGAGACCTTTCCGTCGGTTCCTTCGACCCCACGTTCCCACGCGTAGGACAGGGATCCGCCCGTGGCTTGGCTCTTGATAGTGATGGATTGGCCAGTGGTGGTCTCAATCGAACGCGGGATCTTAACCGTCGGTTTGACGACGGTCGTGACCTTCACGCTGTTGGAAGTTGCCTTTCCTGCCTTGTTGCCCGCGACGGCGCGGTACTCGGTTACTGACTGTCCGGAGGGAGTTGTGAAGGTGTGGGTTGACCTGGTGGCCGAGGAAATGTTCGCCCATTTGGATCCTGCCTTACGCTGCCACTGGTATGACATGGCTCCGCCACTCGCTTTGACTGAAAGCGTTACCTTCGATCGTGCCGGAGTGGTCACGTTCTTGGGCTCGGTTGTGATCCTGGGTGAGGTGACAACGGTGAGCGTGGCGCTCCTCGACGTGATCTTTGAGCGGGAGTTGGAGACGATCACGCGGTACTGGGCTCCATTAAGGCTGGCCGAGGCCTTGACCTTGAGAGTGTGGGTTTTGGCAGAAGCTCCGGTGGCTTTGACCCAGTTGTAGGACTTAGGTTTTTTGACCTGCCATTGATACCTGAGTTTGCTGCCGACTGCCTTGACGTTGAAGCTATGGGTCTTGCCGCTGGCCACAGTTGAGGACTTCGGGGCACCCGTGATCGTTGCCTTCACGACTGCCGTGGAGACCGCTGTCGTTGAAGCGACGGTAACGCCGACTGGGTTCGCCTGAGCCTGAGCGAGTGTTATTGGTGCAGTAAATAAAAGAGTGGCCATTGAAACTGTAACGGCGCGCTGAAGCAGTCTTTTCAAGAATTTCCCCCAACAGGAATGACAACAGAGCAGACGGAAGAGAAAGCTCCTCGTCAGGTTGAGGAGTTATCCGAATAATACTCAATCATTCGGCATAAGCAGTCAACGGCGTCATCGGAGCCCGAGAAACCCTGACAGACAGCGAGAGGCCCCTCTGCTCCGCGCAGAGGGGCCTCTTAGGATCGATGGTCGAGCCTACCGGTAGACCGCGACGAGTTGCTACAGCAACTCAGCGCGCAGTTCCGCCGCAGATTTGGGGGAGAGCAGGCCGGGCGGTACGTCGAAGACGGTGACCGCGCCGAACCGGCCCTGCTGGTGCAGGCGGTGCACGGCCCGGGCGTAGGCCACCAGGACGCTGGCGGTGAATTCCGGGTTGCTCTCCAGCGTGAGTCCGTACTCGATGACCTGGGCGTGTTCGTCGCTGGTGTTGCCGCTGCGGATGGTCATCCCGCCGTGCGGCATGGCGCTGTGGTCGCGGGCCAGTTCTTCGGCGGTGATGAAGTGGACCTCGGTGTCGTACTGGTCGAAGTAGTGCGGCATGGTCACGATGGCTTCCTTGACCGCTGCGGGGTCGGCGCCGTCGGCGAGCACCACGAAGCATTCACGCGTGTGCTTCTGCCGCGTTTCCAGCTGCGGGCGGCTGCCGTCGCGCACCTGTTCAATCGCGGCTTCCGACGGCAGTGTGTACTGCACGCCGGCAGCGACACCGGGAACGCGCCGGACGGCGTCGGAATGTCCCTGGCTCAGCCCGCGGCCCCAGAAGGTGTAGGTATCGCCGTCGGGCAGGAGGGCCTCCCCGTACACGCGGTTGATGGAAAACATCCCGGGGTCCCAGCCGGCGGAAATCAGCGCTGTCTTCCCGGCGGCCCGCGCCGGCGCGTCGACGGCGTCGAAGTATTCGGGGATGCGGGCGTGCGTGTCGAAGCTGTCCACCGTGTTAAAGCGGGCCGCCATGACCGGACCCTGCTGCGGGAGGTCCTCCTTGGAACCGCCGCACAGGATCAGCACGTCGATGCTGTCTTCGTGGGCGGCCAGGTCGTCCATGGCGTATACGGCAGTCTCCTCGCGCAGCGTGGCAAGGTCCCCGGGGGATCGGCGGGTGAAGACCCCGGCCAGTTCCATGTCCGGGTTCTTGGCTACCGCGGCCTCCACGCCGCGGCCCAGGTTTCCGTAGCCGGCTATGCCGATGCGGATCGATTCGCCCACGGCTTGTCCTCTCGTCAGGTTCAACGTTTATCGGGCAGCAGTGGACGTTAGATCCACATCGCCGGGTCGATGTATTCGGCCGGGTCGACGGCCGGCTTGGTTTCGCGCTGCGGATCGCGGTGCCGGAAGGTGGCCGGAATGCCGGTGATGATCGATTCCGGCGGAGCGTCCTTGACCACCACGGCGTTCGCACCGACGGCGCTGTCGGCCCCGATGACCACGGGACCCAGCACTTTGGCCCCGGCACCGATGACCACCCGGTCGCCGATGGTGGGGTGGCGCTTGACCTTGTCCAGCGAACGGCCGCCGAGCGTGACGCCGTGGTAGAGCATCACGTCGTCGCCGATTTCGGCCGTCTCGCCGATCACCACGCCCATGCCGTGGTCAATGAAGAACCGGCGGCCGATGGTCGCGCCGGGATGGATTTCGATGCCGGTCAGGAAGCGTCCCGCCTGCGAAATCAGCCGGGCCGGCAGCCGCAGCGACGGTTTGGCCCACAGCCTGTGGGTCAGCCGGTGGATCCAGATGGCGTGCAGCCCGGAGTAGGCCAGGAAATTCTCCACGTGGCCCCGGGCCGCCGGGTCGTGCGACCGGGCGGCCTCGAGGTCTTCACGCAGTCGCGCTAGGAAACCCATGTGCTCTTTCTGCTTGAACAGCGCCGCTCGGCGGCAGGGGAAGCTGGTTAGCCGCGGATGTCGTCGTACAGGATCGTGGAAATGTAGCGCTCACCGAAGTCGGGCACCACGGCCACGATCAGCTTACCGGCGTTCTCCGGGCGCTTCGCGACTTCCAGCGCCGCCCACACGGCCGCACCCGAGGAGATGCCGCCGAGGATGCCTTCCTTGATGCCCAGATCGCGGGCGACGGCGACCGACGCCGACGTCGGTGCGTCCAGCACCTCGTCGTAGACGCTGGTGTTCAGCACCTCCGGCACGAAGTTGGCGCCGAGGCCTTGGATCTTGTGCGGGCCGGGGCTGCCGCCGGTGAGGATGGGGGAGTCTTCCGGCTCGACGGCGATGATCTGGACGCCGGGCTTGCGCTCCTTCAGCAGGCCACCGGCGCCGGTGATGGTGCCGCCGGTGCCGATGCCGGCCACCAGGATGTCCACCTGGCCATCGGTGTCGGCCCAGATTTCCTCGCCGGTGGTGGTGCGGTGGATCAGCGGGTTGGCCTCATTGGCGAACTGCTGCGCCCAGATGGAGTTTTCCGTGTTGGCCACGATCTCCTTGGCCTTCTCCACAGCGCCGCGCATGCCCTCGGAACCGGGGGTCAGCACGATTTCGGCACCGAAGGCGCGCAGCATGACCCGGCGCTCGGTGGACATGGTCTCCGGCATGGTCAGGATCACCTTGTAGCCGCGGGCTGCCCCTACCATGGCCAGCGCGATGCCGGTGTTGCCGGAGGTGCCCTCCACGATGGTGCCGCCGGGCTTCAGCGCACCTGCCTTCTCGGCGGCGTCGACGATGGCCACGCCAATCCGGTCCTTGACCGAGTTGGCGGGGTTGTAGAACTCCAGCTTCACGGCGATCTGGGCCGGCAGGCCCTCGGTGAGCCGGTTCAGGCGCACCAGCGGGGTGCGCCCCACAACCTGGGTGACGTCGTCGTAAATCGGGGCCATGTTTTCCTGCCTTCTGGCCGTTCGGGCCGTTACAGATGGGGGTAACAAAACTTCTTCCACACTAGTCAGCGCGGCGAGCCGTGAGCTAAGCGGTGAGCCATTCGGCGTAATATTTTCGGGCCTTGGCCAGCTTCGGATTGATGATCACCTGGCAGTAGCCGGCATCGGGATGCTTGGCGTAGAAGTTCTGGTGGTATTCCTCCGCCGGATAGAAATCGGGCAGCCGCACGACCTCGGTCACGATGGGGTCCTGCCAGTCGGACTGTGCGCGCTCGATGGCAGCCTCGAAGGTCCGCTTCTGTTCGTCGTCGACGTAGAACATCGACGAGCGATACTGCGTCCCGACGTCGTAGCCCTGGCGGTTCAGGGTGGTGGGGTTGTGCGAGGCGAAGAACATCCCCAAGATGACGTCCTCGGGCACCACCGTTTCGTCGAACGTCACGGCCACCACCTCTGCGTGCCCCGTCGTTCCGGAGCAGACCGCCTCGTAGGAGGGACTCTTCACGTGGCCGCCGGTGTAGCCGGAAACCACCTCCGTGACACCGCGCGTCCTGTTGTAGACCGCGTCGAGGCACCAAAAGCAGCCACCGCCAAGCACAAAAGTCTTCATGGCTTAACAATGTCACGGACCCCTCGAATGTTCCCGGGCCGCGAACGCGGGCGGCGGCTGGTGGGCTGGCCACCGCGGATGGGGTAGAAAAGGATTCATGGTCGATGAACAGCTCCGCACCGGGGATGCCGAAGCCCCCGCAGGCACCGAAGGCCCCGCAGGCACCGAAGGCCCCGTGGGAACCCAGGCTGCCGAGGCAAACGCAAAGCCCGAGGGCGCCAACGCCCCCGAGGGAAGCGCAACCCCCGAAGGAAACGAAGTCCCCGCAGGAACCGAAGCCGCCGAGGGAACCGAAGCCTCGGCGCGGGACGAAGCGCGGCCGACGACGCCGGTGCTGGGCGATGTGCTCCTGGCCATCGAAGAGCTCTGGCCCGAATCGCTCGCCGAGCAATGGGATGCAGTGGGCCCCGTCGTCGGCCGGCCCTCCTCCGCCGTGCAGAAGATCATGTTCGCCGTGGATCCGACAACCGAAGTGATCACCGAGGCCATCGAGTGGGGCGCCGACCTGCTGCTCACGCACCACCCGCTGCTGCTGAAGCCGGTCAACTCGGTCGCAACCACCAGCTTCAAGGGAGACGCCGTGCACCGGCTGATCGAAAGCGGCTGCGCCTTGGTCACGGTTCACACCAACGCTGACAGCGCCGTCGGAGGCGTATCCGACGTGCTCGCCGACGCGCTCGGGCTGCGGGACGTGCGGCCGCTCTCGCCGGCCGACAACGGCTTGCCGGAAGAAGGCATCGGGCGGGTGGGGGAGCTGGCCGAGGCCAAGACGCTGGGCGAGTTCGCCGAGCAGGTATTCAGCATCCTGCCGGCCGTCGCCGGGGGAGTGAGGGTGGCCGGCGACCGCAACGGGATTATCCGCAGTGTGGCCGTGTGCGGCGGTGCCGGCGACTCGCTGCTCGATCAGGTCCGCGCGTCGCGCGCGGACGTTTATGTCACGGCCGACTTGCGCCACCACCCGGCGTCCGAAGCGCGGGAGGGGGCCGTGGACGGCCGGCCGTATCTCATTGACGTCTCGCATTTCGGCAGTGAATGGTTGTGGCTGACGCCGGCGTCCGTGGCGCTGGACAATGTCCTGGCCGACCAGGGCTACTCGGTGGAAGTCAAGGTCAGCGTCACCAACACCGATCCGTGGGATTTCGTCCTGACTCCGGGGTAGCAGCGCTTCGTCCGGACTGTAGGCTTGGACGAGGCTGAACCGCAGTGGTTCCGCAGCGTTTTGAAAGGACGTACATGGCGAAGGCACCGGCTTCCGAGCAACTGAGGTTGCTCGACCTGCAGGCATTGGACGGCAAGCTCACCCAACTGAGCCGCCGCGCTGCAGCCACCGCCAAGAATGCCGACATCGACGCGCTGGTGGAGAAGCTTGCGGCCGCCGACTCGTCGCTGGTCGCCCTGAACACGGAGATTGCGGACACCGAACGCGAGCTGAAGCGCGCCGAAGGCGACGTCGAAACCGTCCAGTCGCGGATCGAACGCGACCAGAAGCGCTTGGACAGCGGAGCGGGTTCGCCCAAGGACCTGACCGCGCTGCAGCACGAACTGGTGTCGCTGAACAAGCGCCGCAGCGACCTGGAAGACGTGGAGCTGGAAGTGATGGAGCGCCTCGAGGGGCTCCGCACCCGCCAGGCCGAGCACCAGCAGGCCAACGACCAGCTGCGCGAAGAACTGGCCGGTTTGGAACGCGCCCGCGACGAAGAGCTCGCCGGTATCGAAAGCGAACGTGCCGCCGCAGCCGCTGAGCGCCAGGAAGTGGCCGGCAACTTCGAGGCCTCCCTGCTGGCCGTCTACGAAAAGACCCTGGCCCACCGGGGCATCGGCGCCGCCCGGTTGTTCCACGGCAAGTCGGAGGGCTCCGGCATGCAGCTCAGCCCCGGCGACCTGGCCGACATCCGCAAGGCCGCACCGGACGACATCGTCTTCTGCCCCGACTCAGGCTGCATCCTCATCCGCTCGGAGGAGTGGGGCAGCTAGAAGGGCGTCGAACAAGTGCCGCCCTTACACCGTCCTTCGAGCGATTGGATTGAACTTCGAATACGAGCAGGACACGAACTCATAACGTATACTCGTCCGATGATTCAGAGCGTCAAGAAGTTGTATCGCCAATTTCTCCGATCGGACGTCGGAGAAGTGACTCTGCTTGCCATCGACGGCATCGGTGGCGAGGTTCATGCCACCGGGCCGGAACTGGTGGATGGGAACGTCACGCTTTACATTAACGATTTGGCTGTGATGACTGCCCCCGTCCAAGTGGATTCTGACGGTCGTAAGACGTTTGAGTTCGGTGTGTACGACCTCTGGCGGTTCGCAAAAAAGTCGGACGCGCTCTCGGTCCGGTACGGCGATAAGGCATTGCGAATGCCCTCGGGGGGAACATCCCATCCGTCCCTGCGAAACGGCAAAGAAGACGTTGAGGCACTGAAGCGCAGGTTCGCCCAGGGACAAGCCTTCGACAGGGCGGGCAAGATCAGGCCGCTCCCCAAGAACGAGGACATTGTTTGGCAGGACGGAGTGCTCAGTCTGTACGGGGAGGTTGCCAAAGTGATCAAGGAGGTCACCGGCAGCCAGGCGTTCCTCTACAGCGGCACACTGCTTGGCTACGTGCGCGAAAACGGTTTCATTCCTCATGACAAGGACATGGACTGCGCCTACCTGAGCCAGACAGCCACGGCTGATGAAGCCCGCGCGGAATTCATACGGGTGGGCAGGGCACTCATAGCCGCCGGATACCAGGTGACGCCAAAGGCTTCATGCATCGCCGTTCGGGACAGGCACGGTTCTCGCGACATGGTGGACATCGCCCACCTGTTTCTCAAACCCAACGGGTTTGTCGGCTTCCCCTTCGGCACGGTCGGAGTCGAGGAAGTCCCCACAACGGACTTTCTGCCGGTGCAGGAGTCGACCCTGAGTGGTCACCCGGTGAACGTGCCGCACCGCCCGGAACGCATCGTGGCACACGTGTACGGCGACGACTGGCGCATTCCAAACCCGGATTTCCGTTGGAAAGATGCGCGAAGGCGACGTGATTCCGAAGCTCTGTTGAGCTACACGGACCGGACGCGCCTCGCCATGGATGATTTCTACGCGCACGACGCTGTCACCTCGCCATCCGGCTTTGCGCAGTGGGTAAATTCGGGCGCCACCGGCATCGGGTCCGTCATCGACGTGGGCAGCGGTAACGGCCGCGACTCGGTCTTCTTTGCTGACAAGAAATTGCCAGTGACTGCGATCGACGCCAGCACTTACGCCGTTGCTGCAGCGCATGCCCATGTTGGCGGCCGGCAGGGAGTAGAGGTCATCGAGGGGGACGTGCTGGAGGACGGCCGGTTGGCAGCGCTCAGGAACGGAGTACGCCACAGCGGCGCCGTGCTGTTTTACGCGCGATTCTTGCTGAACGGCCTAACGGAGATCGAGGGGCAGCGGTTCTTCGAACAACTGGCATCGGCGGCGGTCCCCGGGGACGTCGTCGCTCTGGAACATCGGACCGAACTGGACGCCAGTCGTAAGAAGGCCCGGTTCCGGTCCTTCCGCAGGTTCATCCCGGCAGCTGAAACCCTGCGGAAGCTTCAGGAGTCCGGCTTCGAGGTCTTCGAGCAACAGTCCGGGACAGGGTTGGCCAAGTTTGAACGCGAAGACCCGGAGATCGCAAGGGTCTTGGCCCGCAAGCGCTAAGACTTTCCTGCGTCAGCGGGGTATTCGGGTACGGTAGCCGCCCCTAGGTCACGGCACGGGCCCGGTGAGTTGAGCCTACGGCTCTAGGATGACGTTCAGCGCGTGCGCCTTCCGGGCCGTGCCTTCGACAAGTTCCGCCTGCCAAACTTCCTGCGCCGCCTTCAACAGTGCGGCCGGCGTCTCGGGCGCCTTGCCGCGCCTCGTGACCAAGTGCCGGGCGAGTTCGCCACGGGTGTGCTTGGCGAAGTGCGAGACCACGGTGCGCTTGCCGTTCCGCTCCTGGAAAACGTTGACCACGACCGTCCGGGCGGGGTCGGGAGTCCACGCGGCGGCGTAGGTGCTCGATCGGCAGTCCACCAGCAGGTGGCCCTCCGCATGGGCGTCCAGCGCCTGGGGGAGCCGCTTCTTCCAATAGGAGGCGAGCTTCCCTGTTTCCGGCAGGCCCACGGACATGGACAGCCGGTAGGCCGGAATGCTGTCGGCAAAACCTATCGCGCCCCACAGCGCCGAGATGACGACGACGGCGGCGTCCGCCTTGCGTTTTTGTGCTGCGGTCATGGATCGGTAACCGAGGGCGTCGTAGAGCACACCGGAGTAGACGGTGTGCGCCGGGGCGGAGGGCTCGTCGTGCAGCCGCGTGTTGCGTTCCACCTCCGCAGCCAGCGAGGCGCCGACGCCCAGGTGGGTGAGCGCCTCAGGGCTCCGGCTGACGTGGGCCAGGGCCGCCAGCACTTCCTCGCGGGCCGGGTTCAGCTGCGGAAACCGCAGGTCCTGCAGCTCGAACGGGTGTCCCTTCGCGGCGGCGGTTTTCCCTTCGGAAGGCGGAAGAAGAATCAGCACCGTAAGAGCCTACCGTCGGATGGCGCTGCCGAACGAAAGGCGGTCCGCCGCCGTCGTTCCCGATGGAAAGCGGCAGAAGCGGGAGGATTACGGGTCACGGGCGGGCAGGCCGTATCCTGAAGGCGGGACGGGTTGGCTGGGCGATCGCGTCGGGCTGTCCGCGAGGACGAGTCCGCCGAGGAAAGTCCGGGCTCCACAGGGCAGGGTGGTGGGTAACGCCCACTCGGGGAAACCCGCAGGCAAGTGCCACAGAAAACAGACCGCCAGGACTGCTTGGCAGGGCCTGGTAAGGGTGAAACGGCGGTGTAAGAGACCACCAGCGACCCGGGCGACCGGGACGGCTAGGTAAACCCCACCCGGAGCAAGGCCAGACAGGGCACGTTCGAGGGCTGCTCGCCCGAGTGTCCGGGTAGGCCGCTTGAGGGTACCGGCAACGGTGCTCCTAGATGGATGATCGCCACCCGGCGGCGGGCAACTGCCGCAGGTGACAGAACCCGGCTTACAGACCAACCCGTCCCATTCCGGGTAGGCGCTGGGGCAAATGCTTTAGGCACGGTTGCCAACTGCTCCAGCTGTTGGCCGCCTTCCAGAGGCTAGTGGCTGTCGCGGCCCGGAATCACTTCACCGGCGTTCTACTTACATCTCACGGGTCGAGGACGACAGTGGTCGGTACAGTCTCAGCTGGTTCCATCGCCAGCCTGCATCTATCGCCGGGGGAACTATGAACCGCCCTTCGCTGTCGCCTGCTTCGCTGCGCTCCATGCTGCGCGTTGGCCTGACAACAGCAGTCCTCACGACGCTGCTTGCCTCGACGCTGCCAGCCTTCGCTTCCGGGGAGGCGGCACCGGCCGTCCAGTCTTCCCAAGCGCCCGCTCCCGTTGATCCAACAGCGGACACCTTGCCGAACGACGGCGAAAGCCCCGTTCCGACCGAGGGCCCAGTCGGGGAAACGAGTTCGGAACCGCAGCCGACACCAACCAACGTTGTTTCTTCGCCTTCGACTCCGGCGGATCCATCCAGCGGCGCGTCGGAGGAGCAAGCCGTTCCCGCGACCCCGACGCCGTCGGTGCCGCCCGCAGAACCGGGGAAAACACCGGGGGAGCCTTCTAAGGCGCTCGGGCAACAGAGCACCCCGCAGGAAACTCCCGCAACAGAAGAGCCGACACATATTGCAGCAGGGCAGAAGGCTATCGCCGCGAAGGCCACGGCCTTGAAGCTCAGCCCGGTCAACGACTTCCGTTGCACGCTCAGGGACAACGGCTGCGTCCGTACCTACACGGATAGCGGCGGGACGGCGCGGATCGGTATCTACTGGTCTACGGCGACGGGCGCTTACGCCGTGGACCTTAAGCACCCCATCTACAAGGCATTCCAAGCGGCCAAGTACGAAAACGGCAAGTACGGCTATCCCATCGCAGACATGAAGACTGCCCCCGACAAGAGCGCCTCGCAGCAATTCCAGGGCGGCACCATCAGCTACACGCCCCCGCACATCGTCGCCGGCAAGAAGGCCATCGAGGCGAAGGCTAAGCTGCACAACCTGGTGGCCGTCAACGACTTCAACTGCCGCCTGGTGGACAACGGGTGCGTCCGTACCTACAAGCCGTCCTCCAAGAGCACCAAGCGCATCGGCATCTACTGGACGGCGAAAACCGGTGCACGTAGCACCGACCTCCAGCACCCGACCTACAAGAAGTTCGCGGCCGCAGGATATGAACACGGGACCATGGGCTACCCGACGGCGGACCTGAAGTGCGGCCTCAAGTCCCGGGGATGTGTCCAGTTCTTCCAGAAGGGGACGGTCGCGTACTCGCCCTCTACTGGCGCCAGGATCCTGACTGCACAGATGAATTACAGCTGGACGGCCCGCGGCAGCCAGAACGGCACGTTGGGCTACCCCTTGCAGGACGCCGTGAAGCGCAGCGGCAAGACCACGCAGGTTTTCCAGGGTGGCTCCCTGGTGGCGGCCCGGGTGGGCGCCGTGATGTACCCGAAGAATGAGTGCTGGGCCATCGGCGCGCACAAGACCCGCTACGCTCACAACTGGGCCAACCGGATCTCCTTCACCATCGCGGAGACGTACGGAACCTCCAAGGCCAGCTTTATCAACTGCGTGCGGGTTGGCTCCGTCTACAAGCAGGAATGGAAAACGGGCAAGGCGACCGTGGGACTCCAGGGGTTCAAGCGCCCTGGAGTGGCATCCGGGCACACCCAGTACCGGTGGTCCCCGCAGGGCAGTTTCACAGTCCATGAGGCATTCGGTGAGGGTAACCCCGGCACGGACCTCAAGTACAAGAAGCTGAACAAGCGGTCCAGATGGTCCGGTACGCTCGGCTCCTCCTACAACAAGTACTACGAAGCCGGTTCCGTGGGCTACGAACGGTGGCCGGACGAGAACATGTGGTTTTACATGCGCCTGCCCACCGGTGACTACCGCCAGGGCGCGGTGATCGACTACAATCGCGGGCCGGGGCAAACCATCAAGCAGGGCGCGGGGTTCGCCATCTTCCTGCACGCCAATCCCGTACCGACGGCGGGTTGCATCGCACTGGACCTCCAGAACGTGGTCCGTTACCTCAAGACCGCGGATCCTGGCGACAGAATCATCATGGGCGTCCGGCAGGACATCTTCAAAGCCTGATCCGTTGAACCGCCGACGGCGGTGCGTCCCTGAGCGGAGGGACCACCGCCTGTAGGATGTCCGGATGCCCGCCACGCCGACTTTGCGAGACCACCGACTGGACACGGCCAAGGGACTGCTGATCTTCGCCGTTGTGCTTGGCCACTTCCTGGAAGCCACTGCTACTTGGCGTGCGGACGGTACGCGCTTGGCGTTGACCGGGATTTACATGTTCCATATGCCGGCCTTCGTGTTCCTGGCTGGAGTGACGGCCAAGACCACGCGGCTGGGTCAGCGGATTGGAACGTTCGCGGTGATTCTGGTGGCCTTCCAAGCCGCGTATTTCGTTTTCGTCCGGCTGCTGGGTCTCGACCGGAACTTCTCCCTTGATACACCGTTCTGGATCCTGTGGTTTTTGCTGGGGATGGCGTGGTGGCTTCTGCTCCTCCCCGTGGTCTTGCGGTTCCCCCGGGCTGCGGTCATTTCGTCGATCGCCATCGCGGTGTGTGTTGGAAGCTTGGACGGGCTCGGCTATTCCCTGTCAGCATCCCGGACGCTGGTCTTCCTCCCATTTTTTGTCTTGGGAGCTGCATACGGCAAGCGTCTGGTGGGAGCGCTGGCAGCGGCTCCGGTGGTCTGGAAAGGGTTTGCGCTTATGTCAGCCTTGGCCGGCTGGTGGCTTGTGTACAGCCTGAAGATTCCGCACCAGTGGTTCTATGGCTCGTTCAGCTTCGAAAGGCTTGACGTTGCGGATCCCGCAGGGATCGCGACGAGAGCAGGCCTCCTTCTCTTGGCGGCGGTGGCAATATGTGTCCTCGTCAGCGTGTCGCCAGATCGGGACGGCACGCTCGCACGGTGGGGCCGGCACAGCCTGGCTATCTATTTGCTGCACGGATTCCTCGTCCTGACCGCTGGAGCGTTCCTTCCCCCGCTTCAGGGGTTGTTGGGGAGTGCTGGCGTCCTGGCCCTCAGCCTTGCCCTGACCGCAGCTACCGTTGTGATGCTGGCGTTGCCCGTCTTCGAGAATGTCATTCGACGCCTATCCACTCATGTCGTTAGGGGTTATTCGGGGACGGTTGAACGTACCAGCCGCCAAAAGGTCAACGCATCCTAACGTGAGGCAGTTCACCTGTAACGGTGCATCCCTGCTCCGCGTAGTCTCTAGAATGGACAATGGATAGGCCTTAGCCGCCGCCGATCGAGGGTCGGCGACGGGAACGGGCCGATCCGCAAGCTTCCCGCCGGCACTTGGCGGTGGCGTGCCGTGTGGCCGGACAGACTGTCGGGCCACCCGGCGTCGTCGTGAAAATCCACGGCGGTGACAACCGGGCTCGAAGGAGAACCCGGCTGATGTAGGAAGGTAATTCTGTGAACCAGATGTCAGAGTCGGCCCTGGATACGTGGACCAACCGCGAGGCACTTGCCGAAGCGATGATCCCCATGATCGGGCGCTTGTACCGCGAAAACAACGTAGTCACCTCCATCCACGGGCGCAGCCTGATCAACCAGTCCGTGGTGGGCATCCTGAAGGCGCACCGCTTCGCCCGCCAGATTGACGACGCCGAACTGCCCTTGGAAGAGACCTTCCCGGTGCTGCAGGCGATGAGCGAGCTGGACCTCGGCGCGGGTTCCGTGGATTTGGCCCGCCTGCTGGTGAAGTTCAAGAACGAGGGTGACGGCGCCGAGCTGAAGGACTTCGTGCGCACTGAGCTCGCGGACATCGTCGGCAAGCGCGGCGCCGATGAGCGCACCAGCACGGACGTGGTGCTCTACGGCTTCGGCCGCATCGGCCGGCTGCTGGCCCGGATCCTGGTGGGCCACGCCGGCGGGGG
>NZ_JBNHGF010000010.1:0-23804 GCF_059091005.1 Arthrobacter sp. Y3223164 | reverse complement strand
CGCGACGAGGCCCGGGCGCTGTCCCCGGAGTTCGCCGCGCTGGCCGAACAGGTGGCGGCGGCCGTGCCGGCGTCGACCATCATCGGCGGCGACTCCTCCCAGGCCACGTACCTGGGCACGGCGAGCTTCGTGCCGCAGGACCGGCCGCATTCGCTGCTCTACACCCCTGCCTACGCCACGCTCGGGTACGGGCTGCCGGCCTCGATCGGTGCCCGCATCGGTGCGCCGGACCGTCCGGTGGTCTGCGTGGTGGGCGACGGCGCGCTGATGTTCGCGGTGCAGGAGCTCGTCACCGCCGTCGAACAGCGGCTGGACCTGGTGGTGGTGTGCGCCGACAACGGTGGCTACGGCGAGATCCGCCAGAACGAGCTGGACCGCGGCATCGAGCCCGTCGGTGTGGAGCTCGTGCAGCCCGACTGGGCCGCGCTGGCCACCGCCTTCGGCGGCACCGGCCAGCGGATCCACGACGCCGCCGAGTTGGCCCCGGCCATCCGCCGAGCCCTGGCCGACGGCGGAGTGCAGCTCATCCACGTGCCCGCGCAGCTGTTCAAGCAGGAGGAGCAGGCATGACGGCGCGGGTGCTGATCACCGACGCCGAGGACCTCGACTACTCGATAGCCGTGGAACTGCTGGCCGAGGCCGGCATCGAGGCGCAGTACCTCAATACCCGGGACCGCGGCGCCATCCTTGACGCCGCGCAGGGCTGCGAGGGGATCATCCTCGGCTATGCGACCCTGGACGCCGAAATGATCGCCGCCATGCCGGACCTGAAGGTCGTGGCCACCATGTCCGCGGGCTTCGACATGGTGGACCTCGAGGCCGCGGCCGCCCGGAACATCACCGTGTGCAACGTGCCCTCGGTGGCCACCCGCGACGTGGCCACGCACGCCTTCGCCGGCATGCTCTCGCTCATCCGCGAGCTCCCGTGCTCCCAGGCTGCCACCCGTCGCGGGGACTGGACGGGGGAGGGCATCCCGGTGCCGCCCCGGATCAGCGAGCTGACCCTGGGACTCGTCGGATTCGGGCGCATCGCCCAGTACCTGGCGGGTCTGGCGGCCCCGGTCTTCGGGTCCGTCATCGCCTACGACCCGTTTGTTCCGGATTCGGCCTGGCCGGCGGACGTGCGCCGGGGCGAGCTCGCCGAGGTCCTGGCGGCGTCGAACGTGGTCAGCCTGCACACCCCGCTTACCGAGGAAACCCGGAACCTGCTCGACGCCGACAACCTCGCCGTCCTGCCAGCGGGCAGCTATGTGGTCAACGTGTCGCGCGGCGCCCTCGTCGATGAACAGGCGCTCTGCGCCGCCCTGGACTCCGGCCACATCGCCGGGGCCATGCTGGACGTGTTGACGGAGGAACCGGCTCCGGCCGACCACCCGCTGGTCGTCCACCCGTCGGCGATCGTCACGCCCCACGCGGCGTACCGCAGCAACGTCTCGCTGCGCGAATACGTGGCCCTGCCGGCCCGGAACATCATCGCCTGCCTGCAGGGCCGGCAGCCGGAGACCCCGATCGCCGCGGCGGCCCCGACGCTCGCCCCGGCGGCCGGTTAGGCCCAAGCACGCTAGCTACAACCGGACGGCGCCCGGTCTGCATCGGCAGGCCGGGCGCCGTTTGCGATGATGTTGGTGTAGGGACGCGGCGCTGGCTTGTTGCGGCGCGTCGCATGCCGAAGAAGTTTAGTGCAGCCCGCCGTTCGATACGCCGTGCAACACTCGACCGCTGCGTCGGTGGCACGGCTAAGGAGCTCGTCGCGTGCCTCTACCGCCCGCCGACGTCCCCCGCGACCGGGCGCGTGAGAAGACGTTGCCGCTGGTCGGCGTCCGTGGCCAGGTCGATGCAGGTCCATGACATGGCGAGGGCGCCGTCGCGCACGGCCTGATCTCCCGCCCGGGATGCGGCAAGGTCCGCAAATTCGGCGCTATGAATAGGCGGGCAACCGCCGCCGAGTCCTATCATGGGATGGATTGTCGGGTAGCGCTGCGATACGTTGCCCATGTCCGTCGACCCGCCCAAGACAGTGGTCTCGCCCGGATTTCGGCCAAGCATTCTGGCGTTGGCGCGATAAAGATCGGCCAAGGCATCGTCGGTCTCCAGGCTGGCGAAGTCGTGACCTACCTGGTCAATGGTTAGCTGACTCCCTGTTGCCACCGCACCCGCCTCGAGGCATCGGTGTAAAACCTTTGTTACCTGTTGCAGGGATTCCATCGAATCGGCACGGACCATCCATTCGCCCACAGCGGTATCCGGGATGACATTCGGCGCCGAACCGGCGTTAAGAACGTAGCCGTGGATTTGTTGATTCGGCTGCAGTTGCTGTCGGGCGAGGCCTATGGCCGTGAGGGCGACGGTGATGGCGTCGAGCGCGTTGACGCCGTCGTAGGGCGCCGCAGAGGCATGGGCGCTTCGTCCGCTGAACGTAGCCATGTACCCGGAGCACGCATATGGTCGCATCGCCAGCTCGTCTTGTCCGTACGGGTGAACCATCATGGCGGCATGGGTGCCGTCGAAGTCGCCTTGCTTCAGCATGATGATCTTGCCGCCCACGGTCTCTTCAGCGGGTGTTCCGAGCAGCCTGACCGTGATTCCGAGCTCGTCCGCCAGCGGCGCCAACGCCATGAACGCTCCCAGTGCTGCCGCGGCGATGATGTTGTGTCCGCAGGCGTGGCCAATGCCGGGCAGCGCATCGTACTCGGCGCAGATGGTGAGAACGAGCTCTCCCGCGCCCGCCTCAGCCCGGACAGCTGTCGAAAGTTCGCCCAAGCCATGCTGCACGCGTGACTGCTCGATTGCTTCCAGCTCGTGGACCAACCAGGCTGAGGCCTTTACCTCGTCGAGGCCGAGCTCCGGGTTCGCGTGCAGTCGATGGCTGAACTCGACGATCCGTTCCAGCCCCTGGTTGATGGCCGACTCGGCACGCTTTTTGAAGGTCTGAACCGTGGTCATGCGGGCGCTCCTCAGAGGCATTCACTAATGGCGATACCCAGGCGGCGAATTGCCTCGCGCAGCCTTTCCGGCGTCTCGAACGAGAACGCTATGCGCAGCTGATTGTCACCCGACCCGTCGGAATAGAAGGCGCTGCCCGGAACAAAAACAACCTGGTGGGCAATGGCGCGAAGCATGACCTCTTCGCCGGAAATGCCATGCGGCAGGGTCACCCACGTGAAAAAGCCACCCGCAGGCACCGTCCAGTTAGTGCCGGCGGGCATGAAATCGGTCAGTGCTTCCATCGCCGCGGCGCACCGGTCGCGGTAGAGACCCACCGCGTTGTCCAGCGTCTTTCGCCAATCAGTCCGTGTCAGGTACTCCCCGACGAGCATTTGGCTGAGGACCGAGGGGCAGATGGTGGTCGCTTCTGAAGCCAGCTGCAACTGTCGGCGCACATCGTCGGGCACCACTGCCCATCCCAAGCGAATCCCCGGCGAGAAGGTTTTCGAAAAGGAGCCAAGGTAGAACACGTTGTCCGGATCCAATTGATGAAGGCTTGGCAGGTGCCGGCCATCGAAGCTCAGCATGCCGTAAGGGTTGTCCTCAATGATGGCGATGCCGGCCTCCCTGCAGATGCGGACCACCTCGGCCCGGCGGTCGGCGGCGAGGGTGACTCCCGAGGGGTTATGGAAGTTGGGGATGGTGTACAGCAACTTAATGCGTTTGTCCTCTAGCGAGAGCTCACCGATCTTCCGCTCCAGCTCGGCAGGGATCAAACCGTCGCTGTCCATGGGCACGTGCGCTACCGACGCTTGGAGCCCGTCGAAGACGCTAATGGCGCCCACGTAGGTGGGCCCCTCCGCCAGGATCACATCGCCGGGATCGCAGAACAGTTTGACCAGCAGTTCAAGCGCCATCTGAGATCCTGCGGTGATCTGCACATTCGCCGGACCCGCAGGGTTGCCTTCGGCCTGCATGACCGAACAAACCAGCTGCTGGAGTTCCTCGGTGCCCCCGCCTCCGCCGTACTGGAGGGCCTGCAGTCCCTGGGTGCGAAGCAGCGCTGCTGCCGTGTCCGCGATCCCGGCCAGGGGCAGGACGCTCAGATCCGGATTGCCGCCTGCCAGCGAGATCATCCCCGGTTGCATCGAGAGGTCGAAGACCTCACGCACCGGTGACGGCTTATAGCCGGAGGCACGAGCAGCGAAGAGGGCCGACACCCCGGTTGAAGACGTAAAGGAACTGGTAGTCATGAATCTCCTCGTTTCGCTGGCTTTGATCTTTCGGGAAATCTGTAGTGGCGCGCTGGTCAGCCCCTGGTAGAAGCTGCTGTCTCCCAGCTGGAGGTATCGACCCCGAGCTCGGATGAGGCGAAGCGGTAGAGGAGCCTGCGCATATTTTCGGGGCTGCTGCCGTAGGTTCCGTTGACGGTCTGGACAGCGAGGCCGTCGACAACGGCGAGCAGGAGTTGCGCCGTGTCCTCGGGCTCATGCACCGGTTTGATGCTGCCTTCGGCTGCTGCCTCCTCCAGGACGTCCAAGAAGAACTTCCGCCACAGCTCAAGGAGCGTATTAACTTCCCGCCGCATGACCGGGTCCTTGTGCGATGCCGCATATAGTTCAATCCAGAATCCCCACGCATCGGCGAAGGATTTGTCGCCTTCCACCGAGAAGGTCAGCAGGTCCCGAATTTTCGCCAAGGCGTTGGTTCCGTGCGCGGCAATTTCGCGCCACTCCTCCTCGGATTCGCGAATTCTGTGATCGATGGCCGCCAGAATGAGGCGGTCCCTTGTGCGGAAGTAATGCTGGATCATGCCGATGCTGAAGCCCGAGGCTTCGGAAACCGCCGCAAAGGAACAGCCGTCTACGCCGCAGGAGGAAATGATGGCAGCCGTGTGATTGACAATCGCAAGCCGGCGCTCTGCAATCTCTTCCTCTGTTACAGCATGCTTCTTTCTGGATCCGCCCACTGCTGCACTCCTCTTGCCTGTACTTCTACTGGTCCCGTCCGCACCACGCGGGTTTTCGAACAACCCTTGACAGTGATCTGCCTCACTTCAATAATAAGTGCAACATATTGGAGTTATCAACACTGTTTCGATTGATTCCGCCGATGGAAGGCACACCATGAATACGATCTACAGGAATTCCTGCCTAGCGGTAGCAGCGCTCTCGCTCCTGGCCGGCGTCACCGGCTGCACCAACACCGAGAGCACGGCAACAACTGAGGGCGAAGGCCCGAGCGCAACTGCGGGACCCGTCTTAGGGGAGGGCGGGCAGGAGGCAGCCCAAGCGGCGCAGGAAGATCCTGCCGTCAGCGCATTGGTCCCGCAGGACCTTAAAGACCGGGGGACCATGGACCTGGTCACTGATCCGACCTATGCCCCAATCGACTTCACCGATGACGAGGGCAACATCGTCGGCCTCGAACCGGACATGGCCCTGGCCGTTGCCAAGAAGATGGGGCTGGACATCACCATTAACAAGGGCGACTTCAACGGCATTCTCGCGGGAATTCAGGCAGGCCGATACGACGCATCCTGGGCTGCCTTCTCCATTACGCCGGAGCGGCAAGAGCTGGTCACCATGGTGAGTTACATGCAGAGCGGCACGTCTGTCATGGTCAAGAAAGACAACCCCGACGACGTAACGGGCGTCCTGGACCTCTGCGGGAAGACGATAGCTGCCCAAACGGGCACCACGCAGGCGCTCGACGTCTTGCCGGCCTTCCAGGCGGAATGCAAGAGCAGCGGTAAAGAAAAGATCACCGAGCTGGTGCTGCCGCAACAGGACAACGTGAACCAGGCAGTGGCCACCGGCCGCGCCGCCGCAATGGCGGCGGACGTTGCCTTGGTTGCCTACTACTCCCAGTTGCAGCCAGACGTTTTCATGGCCGTCGAAGACATTCTTGTCGAACCGGCGCTGGCAGGAGTCGTAGTCAACCAGAAGGACAAGGAACTGGCCGATGCCTTCAAGGCCGCCATCGACTCGTTGATTGCCGACGGCACCTACGCCGAGATCCTCGACGCGTGGAACCTGGGCAACACAGCGGTGGAAAAGTCCGAAATCAACCCCTCCAAGTGATCCGGACGTACAAGAAAGGCCAGGTCTAAAGGCCCATGAGCACGGAACGAACAAAGAAGCATCCGGCCGATTCCTCCCCGGGGCCGGCGGTGGACTATCTCGCACTCAGCGGCAGGCCCGTGCTGCGGCGGAAGCGCCCGGGCCAGCTGGTGGCAATCATCGTCGTCGGACTCTGTCTGCTCATCGCCGCCATAACGCTGGTTACTAACCAGGGCTTCGGATGGGACGTGGTAGCGCGTTACTTCTTCGACACGCGGATCCTCAGCGGGCTGGCGACTACACTGCAGCTGACCTTCATCGCCATGCTTATCGGCTTCGTCGTCGGTTTGCTCGTGGCGGTCATGCGGATGAGCGACAACTGGCTGATTGCCGGTGTCGCCGGGGCCTACGTCTGGTTCTTCCGCGGTACCCCTCTGCTGGTCCAACTGTTGTTCTGGGGCTTCGCCGCGGCGATCTTTCCAACCATCGGCATCGGGATCCCGTTCATTGGCCCGAATTTTGTCGAATGGGACACCAACGACGTCATCTCGCTCATGACCGCGGCCATCCTCGGCCTCGGCCTGAATGAAGGCGCCTACATGGCGGAGATCGTCCGCGCAGGGCTGCTCAGCGTACCGCAGGGCCAGACCGAGGCCAGCCGATCCATGGGCTTCAGCAAAATGGCCACGCTCTGGTACGTCGTCATCCCGCAGGCCATGAAGGTCATCATCCCGCCGGTCGGAAACAACGTGATCTCGATGCTCAAAACCACGTCGCTGGTCATCGTTATCGGCGTGGGTGATCTGCTGTACAACACCCAGCAGATTTATGCCCAGAACCTGCGCCAGATCCCCCTGCTGATTGTCGCCAGCATCTGGTACCTCCTGCTGACGACCATCCTGTCCTACTTCCAAGGCAAGCTGGAAAAGCGCTATTCCAAAGGCAATTCCCTCGTTACCGGAAAGGCGGCCCGCTGATGGCGACAGTCGAATTCCTCAATGTGCACAAGAGCTTCGGCGACGTGGAGGTGCTCAAGGGAATCAACCTCAAGGTCCAGCCGCAGCAGGTGGTCTGCCTGATCGGGCCATCAGGTTCCGGCAAGTCCACCCTCCTGCGGTGCGTCAATCATTTGGAGATGACCAATGCGGGCGCCATCCTGGTCGACGGCCGCATGATCGGCTATGACGTCAAAGGCGACCAACTGGTGGAAGCGCGACAGGCCGAGATCGACAAACGCCGTTCCAAGATCGGCATGGTGTTCCAGAACTTCAATCTCTTCGGCCATATGACTGCCCTCGAAAACGTCATGCACGGGCCGCTGAAACTCCTCAAGACCCCGAGGGCCCAAGCCGAGGCCAAAGCCCGCGATCTGTTGGGCAAGGTAGGTTTGGCGGACAAAGCCGGCAACTTCCCATCCCAGCTTTCCGGCGGCCAGCAGCAGCGCGTAGCCATAGCCCGTGCCCTCTCCATGGACCCGGACGTCATGCTTTTCGACGAACCTACCTCCGCATTGGATCCCGAGCTTGTGGGAGAGGTGCTGGAGGTCATGAAGAAACTGGCGCGAGCCGGCATGACCATGATCGTGGTGACCCATGAGATGGGCTTTGCGCGTGAAGTGGCCGACGTCGTCGCCTTCATGGACAACGGCGTCATCGTGGAGATGGGACCGCCCGATGACGTGCTGCAGCATCCCCAGCATGAACGAACGCGCAGCTTCCTGGCCCGCGTCTCCTAACCCGGGCTCTCCTCTAAGGACAGCCGGACTCACCACCCTACTGCGTGGACAACGTCGCCGTGCCCAACCCCGGGCAGTGCCTGCTCACGTACTCAAGACGCAGCACCCCGAAAGGAACACTAGTGAGCACCACCCAGGAAACCACCGCCGCAGCCGTCCCCGCAGGCCTCGCCGCCGAAGCCAAGGCAACAGCCCGGGAGTGGATCGACGCCAACATGGACCGGCTGTCCGAATGGCACCGGCACATTTGGGAGCTCGCGGAGCCGGCTTGGCGCGAATACCGCTCCGCCGCCTGGTACGTGGAGCGGCTGCGCGCCGAGGGCTTCGAGGTGGAAGAGGGCAGCGGCGGGATGCCCACCGCGTTCAAGGCCGAGTGGACGCAGGGGAGCGGCGGTCCGGTGCTGCTGACCTACGCCGAGTACGACGCCGTGCCGGGCAACTGCCAGGCCGCCTCCACCGAGGAGACCCCGCGCGACGGGCTGAGCGCCTTCGCACCCGGCCACACCGACCCGCACTCGGCGCTGGGCATCTCCACGCTGGCCGGCCTGCTCGGCACCAAGCTCGCCATGGACGTGCACGGCATCGCCGGCACCCTACGCTACACCGGCGAACCGGCGGAAAAGGTGCAGGGCTCCAAGGTGGTGCACGGGCTGCGCGGCTACTACGACGGGGTGGACGCAATTGTCAGCTTCCACCCGTTCTACATGCTGCCGCTGTGCAACACCGCCCGCTGGGACACCCAGTGCGGCTCCTATTACTCCAGGGTCTACTCGTTCATCTGCGACGAGCCGGAGACCTGGCAGCTCTCGGCCAACCCGAACTCGCCGATCCCGGCGTCGCACTCGGCGGCCCGCGCCCCGGGGGCGAACGTGGCGCTGATGCAGATGTACACCAGTTCGCGGGTGATGCAGGACGCCATGCTGCCCAGCTTCGGCGGCTGGAGCCTGTCGGACGCGATCCTCGGGTCCGGGCAGGCGACGGCGGACAACCTGCCGGCGCGGATCGCGCAGATCCAGTACTCCTGGCGCTGCCCCACGCTGGAGATGGCCGGGCACGTCCTGGCGGTGCTGGACCGCAACGCCGAGCACGCCGCGGCGATGGCGCACTGCCGGGTGGAGACCACCTGGGTGGCCCGCAACCGCCCCGGCATCACCAACCACGTGCTGGCGCAGGCGCTGTACAACAACCTTGAGGAAGTCGGCGCCCCGGTCTATGGCGACGACGCCGTGGCCGCCGCGCAGCAGATTCAGTCCGGTCTGGGGATCGAGCCGATGGAGAAGCCGTTCCTGGACGAGTGCGAATCGCTGATCTCGCCGCAGGACGCCGAGGAGGCGCTGCGCGAGCACCTGGCCCCGTGGCAGAAGAACTGGACCAGCGACGACTACGTGGAGATGACGCACTACGCACCGACCGTGCGCTTCTACATCTCCCGGCCCGCGCTGAAGCCCGCGCCCGGCAAGGGCGCCTACCCCGGCTGGGTGATGAACGCCCTCGGCGGTATCCCCGCCGCCATCGACCCCACCATTGAGGTGGCCGGCAAGACCATCGCCGGCACCTTCGTGGACATGCTGACGTCGCCGGAGCTGTTGGCGGAGGCCGGCGAGGAGTTCCGTCGCCGCAAGGCCGAGGACCCCACCGGAGCCCTGCTGCCCGCCGACTTCATGCCGCCGACCGGCCTCGCCTGGCCCGACTACACCCCGGCCGAACCGACGGCTTCCGGCGAGCGGGTCTGGCACCCGCAGGCGCTGTAGCATCCTGAAAAACGTAAGGGTGCCGTCCCTGGCGGGACGGCACCCCTCGCGACTGTCCGCAGGTTAGGCGGCGGGCTCTTCGACGACGGGCTCTTCGATGATCGGGTCTTCGACAACCGGCTGTTCGGCGGCGAGCTGCGCCTCGTAAGCGTTGGCAACGGCCTGGTAGGCGACGCGGGCTTCGTTGACGATCGCGCGGTTCTTGACGCGGAGGTCCTTCAAGGCAGCGGTCTGTGCCGCGCGCAGGTTCTTTACCTGCAGCTGCGCGGCTTTCACGGCCTTGCCCTTGGCGAGCTTCGCCTTCTTTGACACGGCCTTCAGCTCGGCGGCTGCGGTGGCGCGGGCCTGCTGTTCGGTGGTGCGGGCATTATTCTGCGCTGCCTTGAAGGCGGCCTTGGCGGCTTTGACGTCGGCCTCGGTCACGGCTGGCTCGGCGCTGACGGGTGCGGTGATGACCGGTTCGGTGACGGGCTCAAGGTTAGCGGCGGATGCGGCGGTGGCGCTTCCGCCGGCCAGGAGGGCGGCTGCGAGGAAGCCGGCGGCGATCTTGCGGATTGCAGTCATGTGTACTCCGTGTTCGGATGAGGTGGCCGGCCCAGTGCCCGCCACCCTTCGAAAATAACGAGTCCGACCGCCGCAAAGGCCCTCCTTGCGGCTAACCTGCCGAAACGTTGCCGCAGCTTTCCAAAACCTGCGTCTTTGGTGGGACGAGACGTATCTGAAGTGACTGCAACCTGCCCCTGGGAAGGAGGCGGGCAGCGCCGTCGTGATGGGTTTCCGGCTCTTCCGCCGGAACCCTTTTAGCGTTAACCTGATTAACATGAATTCCGTGCAGGACACGGGAGCCCGGGGCTACCGGATGGGCAAGCGGGCCGAAACAACCGCGGCCACGGCTGACCGGATCCTTACTGCCACGGTGGAGCTCTTCACCGCGGAAAGCCTGGCCGGCGTGACCCTTGGCAAGGTGGCCGAGCGCGCAGACACGACGGTCCAGACGATCATCCGCCGGTTCGGCGACAGGGACGGCCTGCTGGGAGCGGCCGCGGAACGGGCCAGCGCGGAAGTAGCCCGGGCCCGCGGTGCACTCGAACCGGGTGACGCGGCCGCCGCCGTCGTCAATCTTGTGGAGCACTATGAGCACGTGGGGCGGACTGCCTTGCGCATGCTCGCGGAGGAGGGCGGTTCGGACTTCATGCGCCGCATCACGGGGGAGGGGCGTGCCTTTCACCGGCGGTGGTGCGCCCGGGTTTTCGCCCCGTCCTTGGAAGGGCTGGAGAGTGCGGACCGCCGCCGCCGGCTGGCCCAGTTCGTCGCCGTTTGCGACGTCTACACCTGGAAGCTGCTCCGGCTCGACGCGGGCCTCAGCCGTCACCAGACGGAAAAAGCACTGCTCGAGATGCTCGAGCCCCTCATCGGGAGGACGCCATGTCCACCATCCTTGCGTACACCTCGCCCGCGCTCGGGCACCTCTACCCGCTGATCCCGCTGCTGCAGGAACTGGTCCGGCGGGGGCACGACGTCCACCTGCGCACCCTGGAATCCCAGCTGCCCGCGGTCCGTGCCCTTGGCATCCACGCGGAAGCGATGGACCGGCGGGCCATCACCGAGATCGAGGACTACCGGGCCGGGAACACCCGAGATGCCCTCGCCGCCTCGGCCAGCACGTTCGTTACGCGGGGCCGGTTCGACGGGCCGGATCTGCGCGTGGCGATGGACGGCGTGCGGCCGGACCTACTGGTGGTGGACATCAACGCGTGGGGTGCCCGCATGATGGCCGAATCCTCCGGCCTGCCGTGGGCGCTGTTCAGCCCGTACACCCCTCCCATCAGGTCGCAGGGCACCCCGCCGTTCGGGCCGGGGCTGCGTCCCTTGAGCGGTCCGTTGGGGCGGATTCGCGACGCCGCCGTCCGCCCGCTGGTGATCGGCGCCGTGGAGCGGCTGGTGCGTCCGGGCATCAACGCCCTGCGGGCCGAGTTCGGGCTGGGCAGCATCAAAACCGCCGACGAGTTCTTCCGCCTGGCACCGTTGATGCTGGTGGCCACCGCCGAGCCGTTCGAGTACCCGCACCCCGACTGGGGCGACCGGATCCGCATGATCGGTGCCCTGTCTTGGGAACCACCCGCCGAACCGCCGGCCTGGCCCGCCGAGACCACGGGGCCGCTGGTGCTGGTGACGACCTCCTCGGAGTACCAGGCGGACGAAGTGCTGGTCCGCGCCGCGGTCGACGGTCTCGCCGGCGAACCCTACACGGTCGCCGTCACCGTCCCCGCCGGGACCGCGGAGTTCGGGCCGCTGCCGGACAACGTCCACGTGGAGCGGTTCGCTTCCCACCTCGCTCTGTTGGAGCGGGCCGTGGCTGCGGTGACGCACGGCGGCATGGGAGCGACCCAGAAGGCGCTGGCGCGCGGGGTGCCGGTGTGCGTGGTCCCGTTCGGCCGGGACCAGCTGGAGGTCGCCGCCCGGGTGGTCGCCTGCGGGGCCGGTACCCGCTTGTCCGTGAAGAAGCTGTCGCCGGAGGCCCTGCGCGGCAAGGTTCGCCAGACAATCTCGATGGCCGACGGTGCCCGCCGGGTCGCGGCCGGCTACGACGCCGCCGGGGGAGCTCCTGCCGGTGCGGACGCAATGGAGGAGTTGCTGCGGCGGGGCGTTGGGGTGGGATAACCGTTTTGGGTGGGGGGGCTCATCGGTTTGCAGCACAGACACGGCAACGGGGTGGCGCGGAGTCAGCGCGGCCGGATTCCAGTCCACCCTTGATGGTCAGGACGCAAGGGGCGGGAACCGATCCTGATTGCTCGTTTGACCAACGAGAGGGCGTTCAGGTAGTGTTGCGCCCCACACGCGGCCGCAGGCCCAGCGGCTTCTCCTCCCCGTCTCGTATTCCTTCACGTGAGAGTCCCTCCATGCGCCTGGCCTTCAAAATGATGCTGATCCCGGTCCTGATGGCGCTCGCGCTCCTGGGCGGAGGGGTTGTCCCCGCTCAGGCAGCCACGGCCGCGATAACTCTCAGTCCCTCATCCGGACCGGCAGGGACCTCCGTCACGGTGACCGGCACAGGCTTTCCCAAGAAGTCCTCCGGAACAATCACGGGAGGAACAGAGCCTGTCCCCTTCCTCTCAAGTGCCTCGGGATACTTCCGTACCACGCTGGTTATCCCTGCGACCGAGCAGGCAACTGTCTCCATCGAGGCTAAAGCCGGCGCCACCCGCGCCTCCGCTCCCTTCACGCTCACCTACAGCAGCCCCTCGGTGACACAGGAGGAACCGGCGCCGCCCCAGCAGTCTCCCGCCCCCACCGCGCCATCGATCAGCAAGGCGCCGCTTCGCTTTGGCTTGGGAACGCCCGGTGGACCGCTGGCTTCGGCCGAACTGGACGCAGCGGCTGCCCTGGTTGGCGAAGCACCGTCGATCATCCTCTCCTACAAGGACTTCAACCAAGCCCCGCCCATCACCGAATTGGAAGCGGTCCGCTCCCGCGGAGCTCATACCTTGCTCACCTGGGAGCCCTGGACCTGGGGCGGAGGCACTGCACAACCCGCCTACTCGCTGGACCGGATCACCGCCGGAGACTTCGACCCCTACCTCCGCGAATGGGGTACCGCGCTGGCTAAGTGGGGCCACCCCGTGATGCTGCGCTTCGGCCACGAGATGAACGGAAACTGGTACCCCTGGTCCGAGGGAATCAACGGCAATACGGCCGGGGACTATGCCGCCGCTTGGCGGCACGTGCACGACGTCGTCTCTTCCACCGGCGCCCGTAACATCACCTGGGTCTGGAACCCGAACGTCCCCTACGCCGGATCTACCCTCTTGGACGGTCTCTACCCGGGCGCGGGTTACGTGGATGCGGTTGCCCTCGACGGCTACAACTGGGGCACCGCCGCCGCGTGGAGCACCTGGACCCCGCCGTGGGCGCTGTTCGCCGACGGGCTTGGACAACTCCGGTCGCTGGCCCCGGGCAAGCCCATCCTCATCGCCGAAACGTCCTCCGCGGAAGAGGGCGGCTCCAAGGCGGCCTGGAACAAGGACCTTGTCTACTACCTGTCCCAGCAGCCCGACATCACCGCCCTGGTCTGGTTCCACTACAACAAGGAAACGGACTGGCGCATCGACAGCAGCAAAGCGTCTGCCACTGCGCTCGCCGAAGCCCTGGCCGCCCGGCCCAAATAGCGAACGGACGTGCGCGCCTTCCACTAATCTGGATAATCCGGCAGCGCCGACCCAGAAAAATCCTGCACGCTCTGCTGGCCGAGCGGCCGGATGGGGCGCGACGTTACACAGCAGCATCTGGTCTTCAGCGCGCACGCGACGAGCCTGTCCGACCGTCGCTGCCGCCGGGTGCAGCCCATCGCCAGCGACTTAGGATGGGAGGCGCACAGAGTATGAGGGTGCGCAGTCAAGAGGAGGACCCAATTCCCGCCACCGCGCCACGGACGCAGCGCCCACAGCTGCAGCAATTGCTGGTCACGCTCTACGGTCTTTATGCGGGAGGCGCCGGAGCGTGGCTGCCGGTCTCTGTGCTGGTGGCCATGTTGGCGGATCTGGGCGTGGACGGCCAAGCGGCGCGGTCGACCATTTCCCGGTTGAAGTCAAAGGGTGTGCTGTCCGGCCGCCGGGTCGACGGTGTGTCGGAATACGCCCTTTCCGAAGGGGTGCTGGATATTTTCCATGCCGATGACCAGCGGATCTTCGCACCGGAACGCTCACGGCCGGACGATGCCTGGGCTTTGGTGGTGTTTTCCGTGCCGGAGGCGGAGCGAAACCGCCGGTACGAACTGCGCGCCGAACTGACCAGCCTCGGCTTCGGGTTTGTGGCGGCGGGTGTGGCGATCGCTCCCACTACGGTGATGGAGCAGGCTATGCGCCGGCTGGCTGACCGCGGCCTTGACCGCTACACGGAGTACTTTGCCGGAAGCTACCTCAAAGAGGGCGACATCCGCGAGCACGTGCAGCAGTGGTGGGACCTGGCGCTGCTTGAGCGCCAGTACGAAGATTTTCTACAGTGCTACTCGCTCCCGGCGGACGAGTGGCAGCGCCGGACCGAAGCAGGTGAGCGGCCGCATCCGCGCGAGGCTTTCAGCCTGTACGTGCCGATGCTGACTCAGTGGCGAAGGTTCCCCTACCGGGACCCGAACTTGCCCTTCGAATACTTGCCAGAAGGCTGGAAAGCACCGCAAGCCAAACAAGTGTTCCTGACCCTGGACGGCATCCTCCGTGCTCCGGCCGCCGACCGTGCACATGCGCTGTTGGGAACACCAGTTCCCTGAGCCGGTACCCGTATCCCGAATGATCGCCGATGCCGGTGCCCTGCCTGCGGGAGGAGGGCACCGGCGTCGTGACCACAGGGTCACCTCGGCCGCTGGAGCGGGGATTACGCGCCGGGAACGCTGCCCTCGGGCAGGAAGTTTACGTCGTGCAACGCCGATCGGCGGACAACTTCTTCCGGATCGCTGAGGTCGTGCAGTTGGTCGAATAGCTGGGCGAGCCGGCCTGACGGGCTGACCCAGAAGAGAGCCTTGCCCGGGGTCTCTCCCTTGTTGTAGTAGGCGTGCGGCAGATCCCGGGGCATGCGTACGGTGTCGCCCGGGCCCGCAGTGGTCCACTCGCCGTCGAGGTACAGCGTGTAGACGCCTTCCATCACGTAGATGTGCTCGTCCTGAGTCGGGTGGACGTGCGGCGGCACGCCCGTTCCGGTGGGATCCAGCGACAGCCACGCAAAGCTTGTGGCGCTTTCCGACTTGGCCAAGTAGGTGTGGCCGAGGACGTTCCAGGTTTTGTTACCCATGGCTTCGCTGGCCAGAGTGATGCCCTTGGGCAGGTCTCCCAGAACGATTTCCTGATCCTGTTGCGCCTGCATGGCGGCTCCTTTCGTTGAACGAACTGTGCAGCCAGCATGGCAGGCTGAAGGTTTATATGCAATAGGTATTGCGATCGCAAAACTAGCTCCATATGATGTGTGTCACGCTTCGATCGCTACCAGGCCGAGGCGCGTCACGACGCCGCCACATCACCTTTCCGGGCGGCTCCTTTCCCGCCCACCTACCGAAGGAAAGAGGGCACATGGCTACAGCACCGCAGGGTATGAGCGTTCACACGCTTGGAACGGGAGGCGGTCCGATTGTCTCCAGCAGTCGCGCAGGAACCAGCACCGCCATCCGCGTAGACGACGCTGTCTACGTGGTGGACTGCGGGATGGGCAGCATCCGCAACTACCGATCCAGCTCCACGTGGGGTGAACTGCGGGGGATTTTCCTGACTCACCACCACTCGGATCATGTGTACGACCTGGGTTCGTTCCTGGTCACCGGTTGGCAAGTCCCCGGGGAGTCTTTCAGCCGGCAGATCCAGATTCTGGGTCCGGGCCGTCCGGAGCGTGTACCGGCTCTGGATGACGAGCATGCCGGGCAGCTCGGCACCCGGTTAGGCAACCGCGGCATGACAGGTACCCGCGAGATGGTCGGCGCGCTGCTGGACAAGGTTTTCGCGTCGGACATCTGCATCCGGATGGCCGATGAAGGGCGCGCCGACCCGAACGACTGGGTGGTTGCCGCGGATATCGAGATACCAACATCGGCGGCCGCAGACCCTGTCTACAACCGGCATCCCGAGATGGAGCCCTTCGAGATCTACCGGGACGACAAAGTGGCCGTCAGCGCCATTCTGGTGGACCACCGGCTGTGTTTCCCGGCCTTCGCCTACCGTTTCGACTCGGCGTACGGGTCGGTGGTGATATCGGGCGATACAGCCTTTTCGGAGAACTGCATCCGGCTTGCGCAGGGTGCCGAGCTGCTGCTGCACGAGGTGATGGATCTGGAAGCCATCCTTGCGACCTTCCCGGACGGGCCGACCCGCAACGGCATAGAAGTTCACCTGCGTGAATCGCACACCCCCTACACCGAAGTGGGCAAGGTAGCCGCACGTGCCGGTGTGGGGCGGCTGGTGCTGCACCATGTGGTGCCGAACACGCCGGGCGCGGCTGACACACAGAAAATGCAGGAGGCCGCTGCCGCCGACTTCGGTGGCCCGGTGGACGTGGCCGAAGACAATGACGTTTTCGTCCTACCGCCGGGGTTCCCGGTTGGTGCGCCGTCCGCCGCGGGGGCAGCGTCGTCCGTGGCCGCAGCCGAGACCTTGGAGGTCGGAGTATGAGCGCGCAGCAGGCCCGGCAGGTAACCGGGCAGGAGGAGCTGATCGCGCCGCATACCCTCCGGGCCGCGGTCAAGTATGGCCGGATGAATCGTCGAGCCTGGCTGGTCACGGGAGCGCTGGTGGTTTTTCAGATCATCAACTTCGCGGACAAGGCGGTCCTCGGCCTGGTTGCAGCGCCCGTGATGCAGGAACTCAACCTGAGCGCCGGTGAGTTCGGCTTCATTGGCAGCGCGTTCTTCTTTCTCTTCGCGGCAGCTGCCGTGGCAGTGGGCTTCCTGGCTGGCAAGGTGCCGACGCGTTGGATCCTGCTGGCAATGGGTATTTCCTGGGCGGTGCTGCAGTTCCCGATGCTCTTCGGCGGCGGCGCGGCCGTCCTGTTGGTTACCCGGATCATCCTGGGCGCGGCAGAGGGGCCGGCCACTCCCATCAGCCTGCAGCACGTCCACGGCTGGTTCCCGGCCAAGGAGCGGGGGCTGCCCAGCAGCATGGTCGCCATCGGCTCCACGCTGGGGCCCATCATTGCAGCTCCGGTGCTGGCCTGGATCATCGCACATCCCGATCTGGGCTGGCGCTGGGCCTTCGGATTTCTGGGAATCGTGGGGTTGCTGTGGTCGCTTGCCTGGCTGTTCATAGGACGCGAAGGTCCCTATAGCCACACTGCCACGTCAGAATCCGGAAAGGCGGGCGGAGAGGAGCCAACTGTTGCTGCCGCGGCGGCGGGAGAGGAACGAACGGCGCCCGCTCCCGCGACCGCAAGTATCGCTGACCGTTCGGACTTGCTCAAGATAGTGCCGATTCGACGTGTGCTCGGCACTCGCATGTTCCTGTGCGCTGTCCTGGCGGGAGCCGGTTGCTTCTGGGCGCAGGGATTCCTGACCACCTGGTCGCCCAAATACCTCGCTTCGGTCGTCGAGCTTTCACCCGAGATGATCGGGCTCGTCTCCACCTTCCCCTGGGTCCTCGGCGCGCTGGCGCTGCTGGTGCTCGGCTACACCTCCCGGTTCCTCATGCAGCGCGGTGTGACCGTTCGCTGGGCACTCGGGGCGTTGTTCGGGGCATCGCTGTTGTGTTCGGGTGTGTGTTTCCTTGTGCTGCCGCAGGTCGGCGGCGCGGCAGCGGTGGTCTTTGTGACGCTTGGCGCGGGCCTGGCGCTGGTCTTTCCGCTGGCTCCGACGGCCCTGGCCTTCAGCGTCTGCGCCAAGCAGCGTGGCGCCGTGATGGCCACCTTGACCGGTTTGGCCTCGCTCGGCGGCGTGATCGCTCCGGCGATGGTCGGCAGCCTCATGGACCGTGCCGGCTATGTCATAGGCCCCAAGGGTGTTGCCGATACCGGCGAGATGGCGGCGCGGCTGGCAGCGGGGATGAACTCGGCATTCTGGATGATCGGCATCTACCTCGTCGCGGTCGGGATCCTGAGCGTCATCATGCTCAACCCGGACCGTACGGCAAATCGGCTGCAGCAGCGGTTCGTGTTCAACGGCTGAACGGCGGAAGGCCGCCGTCGTCTATCGACCCGGCAGGGCGCTCCGTCACCGTTGCGCCATAGGATGGACGTGGTCTGCAGTGAAGGGAGAACCATGGAGGCGAACGACGGCGGCCTGCCGGAGGTCAGCATCGAACGGACCGTCGAGTGGGTCGATACCGACGCGGCCGGCCACCAGCACAATTCCGTAATCATGCGGTGGGTGGAGGCTGCTGAGGCCGAACTGTTCCGTCGGCTGCAGTTGCCCGATTACTTCCCCAGCGCCCCGCGCGTGCAGCAGGTGATCAACTACCGGGCCAAGCTGTGGTTCGGCCAGCGGGTGACCGCCCGGTTGTCCGTGCAACAGTTAGGCCGGACATCCCTGACGTTCGCGTTCGAGGTCCACGGTCAGCCGCATGAACAGTCGCCGGGCGGTCTGGCGGCCCACGGAACCTTCACCACTGTTTACGTACCGGCCGACAGCGGCGGCGCGCAGCCGTGGCCCGACCACATGCGCGCCGCCATCTGCGGTGCAGGCTTCCGGTCCTCGGATGCGGGAATCTTGAAGGCATGATGGAGATTCCAGCGCCGCAACTGCAGCACCAGCAGTTAATTCTCACCATCTACGGCTTGTACGGGCGGCGAGGTGGATCCGCGCTGCCCGTGTCTGTGCTGATCGATATGCTTGGCGACCTGGGGCACGACGCCCCGGGCGTGCGTTCAGCGGTCTCGCGCATGAAGGCCAAGGGCGTGCTCAACAGCGTTCGGAGCGGTGGAGCGGCGCGATACGAGCTGTCGCCGCGCTCGCTGGAGATAGTGCAGGAAGGCGATGAGCGCATTTTCGCGCCGCAGCGAGGGGGGCCGGAGGGACGATGGGTGCTGGCGATTTTCTCGGTGCCGGAGTCTATGCGCGATCGCCGTCACCAACTTCGCACCGAACTGGCCCGGCTTGGTTTCGGGTCCATGTCGGCGGGGGTTTGGATCGCTCCGGCCGCAGTCCGGGAAAGCGCCCGGCGGCGGCTCGAAGACCGCGGTTTGGCCGAGTACGTGGAATTCTTCACGGGCGAGTACTCGGAAGGGCCGGATATGCGTGCCAAGGTGGCTCAATGGTGGGACCTCGACGCGTTGGCCGCTCAAATCAATGAATTTCTGGACTACTACGGTGGATCGCTGGCAGCGTGGACGGAGCGCGTGGGAGACGACGCCGCACAGGCGCTGGCCGCGTCGGATGCCGAAACCAAACGGGACGCTTTCCGGTACTACGTGCCCATGCTGACGTTGTGGCGGCGTCTGCCGTATCGGGATCCCGGCCTACCGCTGAAATACCTGCCTGAAGGTTGGCGCGGTCCGGACGCGCGGCAAACCTTTTTCGGAGTTCATCGCTTGATCGGCCCGCTGGCCGAGGCTTACGCCCAGTCGTTGGTCGCTGGCGCCGCCGGGGCTAAGCCCTGACTGCATAAGCTGCCGATCGCCGGTACCGTGTGGGGCTTAGGCGTCTGCCGGCCACGCCGACCGGTTGCAAGCCGAGCCAGCGGGACGCCTGCCCGTCCTCAAAGTTCATGTGCGGAAATCTGGTGACGCCCGTCACAAGCCTGTGTTATGTTGTGCCAGTATGACGCTCGTAAAGATGTCGGCATATGCCTTGGATGGTGCAGTTGAACCGCACAACGGCAGTCCTGCCCGTCCCGTAGAGCACTCGCCCACTTCGTCCCGAATGATGAATTGAGATCCGAATGACAACTACATCCCCGCCCGCCTTCAGGGTGCCGCCCAAGGCAACGAAGACGGTGCTTTTTTGCTGCTGGCTGGCCATCTTGGCGGAAGGCTACGATGTCGGCGTCCTTGGTGCTGTCCTGCCGGCGCTCGCGGAGTACCGTGCCTGGGACCTTACGCCGTTGGAGCTCGGTGGACTCGGAGCCTACGCCCTGGTTGGAATGCTCATCGGTGCCCTGTTTATCGGCACCCTTAGCGATATGTACGGGCGCAAAAAGATGCTGTTGGTCTCAATGGTCATCTTCACCCTGACACAAGCAGGTGCCGCGGTCGCTCCGACGCCGGAAATCTTCGGTCTTTTCCGACTCATCGGCGGCCTTGGCATGGGCGGCGTCATTCCCGTGGCCGCCGCGCTGACAATCGAGTATTCGGCTCCGAAAAAGCGTTCGTACAATTACGGACTCATGTACTCCGGCTACTCGCTGGGCATCGTTGCCGCGGCGCTCATGGCGCTCTTCTTGCTCCCGGTGGCCGGTTGGCGCTGGGTGGTCGCCATCGGCGCCGTCCCGGTTCTACTCTTGCCGGTTATCGCCAAGCTGCTGCCCGAGTCGCTGGACTATCTGGAGGCCAGCGGAAAGCGGCAGCAGGCTGAGCTTTTGGCCGGCCGATTGGGAATAGCTCCTTATGTTCCGACCGTGCCAACGAAGCCAGTCGAAGAAGGCAAGACCGACCCCTGGTGGCGGACCATTACGACGATGTTCTCTTCCCGGTACTTGCGCTCCACAGTATTCTTCTGGATTTCCCTCTTCTGCGGCATGGTCCTGGTCTACGGGCTGAACACCTGGCTGCCTTCCATCATGAAATCCGCCGGCTACGACCTTGGTTCCTCTCTGACCTTCCTGTTGGTGTTCAGCCTCGCCTCCGCTGCAGGAGGGCTGGCCTTGGGCAGGGCTGCAGACAGGTACGGTCAGAAGCTCATTCTGGTGGTCTTCTACCTCCTCGGGGGTCTAGGCATTCTTCTGCTGATATTCCCCGGCAACATGGTGGTCAATCTCCTGTTTGTCGCGTTCGCCGGTATCGGCTCCATCTCTACCTCGCTGGTGCTGACCGGCTACATTGCCGACTACTATCCCGCAAATATGCGGGCCACCGCCACCGGTTGGGCGTTGAGCTTCGCTCGCATCGGAGCCATCTCCGGCCCCTTGATTGGTGGATGGATCGGAAGCGCCGCACTGCCCTTCGAGTGGAACTTCATCATTTTCGCCGGAGTCGCCGTTATCGCAGCGGTAGCAGTTGCGCTGATTCCGAAACGCATTTCGCCAACGCTGCCGTCGACGAAGCCAGGCGGTGAAACTGCCGACGTGGGCGTCCGCTAGCCGAACTGCTGACCGCGGAAATCCCTCGGAGCCGAGCCGGAGCCGAGGCATTTCCGTCATTTCATCGATACTGCGGGACCATTGCCGAGCTGGACTGGTCCCGCCCATGGAGGGATACGTCTTGACCGTTACAACCAACAACTGCCGACAGGCACGCCCGCAAGCAGACGCCCGTCCACCCGTCAACGTCGCAGAGCTCGTCGGCTACACCCTGGCACGTCTGGGGGCGGGCCACGTTTTCGGGGTAGTAGGCAGCGGCAACTTCACTGCGACCACGGCGTTGCGCCGCTACGGCGTCCCGTTCACCGCCGCCCGGCATGAAGCCGGCGCAGCGACCATGGCCGACGCGTACGGGCGGGTGTCCGGAAGGGTGGGCATCGCTTCTACCCACCAAGGCTGCGGACTGACCAATGCCGTCACCGGGATCGGGGAAGCCGCTAAGAGCCGCACTCCGATGATCGTGCTGACAGCGGATACGGCGGCCTCGGCCATCCGTTCCAACTTCAAAATCGACCAAGATGTCCTGGCACGAAGCGTCGGTGCCGTCGCCGAACGCGTTCATTCGCCGGAGAGCGCCGTAGCGGACACCGTCCGTGCCTACCGTACCGCTGTCAACGAACGCCGGACGGTGGTGCTGTCGCTGCCCACGGATATCCAGGCGGCGGCTGTGTCTGCCGACGTGCCCGATGTTAAACCTCTCCCCGTGCCGCAGGCCGTCCGTCCGGACGCCGCATCGGTCTCCCGGTTAACCGATCTGATTCGCGGCGCGCAGCGTCCCGTCTTTGTCGCCGGACGCGGCGCCCGCGGAGCGGGTCCGCAGATTTCGGCGCTTGCCGCAGCCTCCGGGGCGCTGGTGGCAACCTCCGCAGTGGCACATGGGCTCTTCGCCGGAGATCCCTTCAATCTCGGAATATCCGGAGGGTTTTCCTCCCCCTTCACCGCGGAAACAATTGGCAGCGCGGACCTGATAGTCGGCTGGGGCTGCGCACTGAACATGTGGACCATGAGGCACGGGTCCTTGATCGGGGCGAACACGCTAGTGGCCCAGATCGATGTCGAGGATTCGGCCCTCGGCGCTAACCGGCCAATCGAACTGGGCGTACTCGGTGACAGCGCCGAGACGGCCCAGGCCGTACTGGAAGTGCTGCAGGCCGAGGGCTACCGGGCCGCCGGACTGCGTACCCAGGAGATGGCCGCTCAGATCTCCGCCCGTGCCCGCTGGAACTCCGTGGCGATAGAAGACCTGTCCACTGATGAGGTCATCGACCCCCGCGTCATCAGCCGGGAGCTGGACAAGATCCTCCCGGCTGACCGGCTGGTGTCCATCGACTCCGGAAACTTCATGGGTTACCCCAGCAGTTACCTGTCGGTGCCGGACGAATTCGGATTCTGCTTCACCCAGGCATTCCAATCCATCGGACTCGGGCTTGCGACTGCCATCGGCGCCGCCACAGCCCGCCCGGACCGCCTGCCAGTCCTGGGCACCGGGGACGGTGGCTTCCTGATGGGGATCGCAGACCTGGAGACAGCAGTGCGGGAGCGGATCCCGTTGGTGGTCATCGTCTACAACGACTCCGCTTACGGCGCCGAGGTCCATCACTTCGACGTAGGGGACGAGGAACTTGAGGTGGTCCGGTTCCCGCTCGTGGACATCGCCTCGATAGCCAGAGGCTACGGGGCCGAAGCCGTCACCGTTACCGGCTTGGCCGACCTGGCGGCGGTTTCGGCGTGGCTTGCGGGTCCGCGGGCGGAGCCGCTGGTCATCGACGCGCGGATTGCCTCCGACGGCGGTGCCTGGTGGCTTGCCGAGGCATTCAAGGGGCATTGACCGCCGGCGCTGCCGAGGTGCGGTCGGCCACGACCGCAAAAAAGTGTGGGAGGGCGGAAAACTCCGCCCTCCCACAGGATTTGGCTCTGCGTTTTAACTCAGCGCTCCGGTATCACCGCGATGCCTTGGATCTCGATCAGCGCTTCTTTCTGCCACAAACGCGAGACGCCGATGCCGGCCATCGCCGGATACTCTGTCCCCGCCATCTCCCGCCACAGGCGCCCGATTTCCCGGCCGTTGGCCAAGTAATCGTCCACATCGGTGAGGTAGATGGTCACGCTGACCAGGTCTTCCGGGCGTCCGCCGGCTTCCTCCAGCGTGACGAGCACGTTGGAGAACGCTTGGCGGAACTGTTCCACAATGCCGCCCGGGACAATCTGCATGTCCTTGTCCAGCGCGGTCTGGCCGCCTAGGAAGACCGTGTTTCCGGCCAGGATTCCATGCGCGTAGCCGGATGGCTTGGGTAGTGAAGCGGGATTGATGGTGCGGTTCCCAAGGGCTGACTGATGGCTCATGTGTTCTCTCCTGGCGTTGATGGGTCGGTGTGGTCAGTTTGGAAAAAACTCTGGTGCAGATCGCTTCGATCGTGTACGTTGAGCATATGTGACGGCCGTAAAAAAGTCGACACATTGAAAACGAAGGAGAAACCGCATGAAACTAGCCACCTTGCGAACCGGCCCCGGCAGCACCACGGCAGCCGTCCAAATAGCGGCCGGCGCCTATGTGCCGTTGCCGGCCTCCGATGTGGGAGCCTTGCTGGCGACGCCGGGCTGGCGTGCGGTGGCCGAGGAGGCCGTGCGCACCGCC
>NZ_JBNHGF010000009.1:0-24606 GCF_059091005.1 Arthrobacter sp. Y3223164 | reverse complement strand
GAGCTGGGCGGTGTCGGCGATTTCGCTCGCGCCGCCGGCTTCCAGCGCGCCCACGAGCTCGGCGGTGGGACCGCCCACCAGCCCCTGTGCCGCGTACTGCTCCAGGCGGGCGCGGGAGTCGGCGATGTCCAGGTTGCGCATGGTCAGCTGGCCGATGCGGTCCAGCGGACCGAAGGCAGCATCGCCCACGCGCTCCATGGACAACTTGTCCGGGTGGTAGCTGAGCGACGGGCCGGTGGTGTCCAAGATGGTGTAGTCCTCGCCGCGGCGCAGCCGCAGGGTGACCTCGCCGGTGACCGCCGAGCCCACCCACTTCTGCAGCGATTCGCGCAGCATGAGCGCCTGCGGGTCCAGCCAGCGGCCTTCGTACATCAGGCGGCCCAGGCGGCGGCCCTCGGCGTGGTAGCTGGCCACGGTGTCTTCGTTATGGATCGCGTTGAGCAGCCGCTCGTAGGCGATGTGCAGCAGGGCCATGCCCGGGGCCTCATAGATGCCGCGCGACTTGGCCTCGATGATGCGGTTCTCGATCTGGTCGGACATGCCCAGCCCGTGGCGGCCGCCAATGGCATTGGCCTCCTGCACCAGGGCGACGGCGTCGGCAAACTCCGTGCCGTTGATCGCCACCGGGCGGCCCGCCTGGAAGCGCACCGACACGTCCTCGGTGGGAATGTCCACGTCCTCGCGCCAGAAGGCCACGCCCATGATCGGCTCGACGGCCTCCAGACTGGTGCCCAAATGCTCCAGCGTCTTGGCCTCATGCGTGGCGCCCCAGATGTTGGCGTCGGTGCTGTACGCCTTCTCCGCGGAGTCGCGGTAGGGGAAGTTGTGCGCGGTCAGCCATTCGGACATCTCCTGGCGGCCGCCGAGCTCGGAGACGAAGCGCGGGTCGAGCCACGGCTTGTAGATGCGCAGCCGGGGGTGGGCCAGCAGCCCGTAGCGGTAGAACCGCTCGATGTCGTTGCCCTTGTAGGTGGAACCGTCGCCCCAGATGTCCACGCCGTCTTCCCGCATGGCGCGCACCAGCAAGGTGCCGGTCACGGCGCGGCCCAACGGGGTGGTGTTGTAGTAGGAACGGCCGCCGCTGCGGATATGGAAGGCGCCGCAGGCCAGCGCGGCCAGGCCTTCCTCCACGAGCGCGGGCTTGCAGTCCACCAGGCGGGAGATATCCGCGCCGTACTCGGTGGCGCGGCCGGGCACCGCGTCGATGTCCGGCTCGTCGTACTGGCCGAGGTCGGCGGTGTAGGTGCAGGGCACGGCTCCGCCGTCGCGCATCCATGCAACGGCAACGGACGTATCGAGTCCACCGGAGAAGGCGATGCCGACGCGTTCGCCGACGGGAAGGGAAGTCAGAACTTTGGCCATGGTTTCGATCATATGTGCAGCGGCACCCAAAGACAGAAGCGGCAACGCCGCGGCCCCCTGCGTGACGTGTCCGAACTCACTTGCGCGTCCGGGACGGGGGCCGGAGCCGGGATAGGATGCGAGGCGAACGGCAAAACCCCCAGTGACAAGGATGTAGCGATGGAATACCGGCGTCTCGGCAAATCCGGCCTCACCGTCTCGACGGTGGGACTCGGCTGCAACAATCTTGGCCGGTCCAACACCCCGACGGAAACGCAGGAAGGCACGGACGCGGTGGTCAAGGCCGCACTCGACGCCGGCGTGACCTTTTTCGACGTCGCCGACAGCTACGGGAAGACTCCGGGGCTGAGCGAGGAGTTCCTGGGCAGGGCGCTGGGATCGCGGCGCGACGACGTGGTGGTGGCTACGAAGTTCGGCATGGACATGCGGGGCGCCAACGGCGAAGACTTCGGCGCCCGCGGCTCGCGGCGGTACATTGTCAGGGCGGCCGAGGCGTCGTTGCGGCGGCTGGGCACCGATTGGATTGACCTCTACCAGTTCCACACGCCCGACCCGTTGACTCCGGTCGAGGAGACCCTGTCCGCGCTGGACGACCTGGTCCGCGCCGGCAAGGTCCGCTACATCGGCCACTCCAACCGGGCCGGCTGGCAGATTGCCGAGGCGGAATTCACGGCGCGGATGGGCGGCTACACCCCGTTCATTTCCAGCCAGAACCACTACAACCTGCTGGACCGCCGGGCAGAGCTGGAAGTCGCCCCTGCTGCCGAGGCCTACGGGCTGGGCCTGCTGCCGTACTTCCCGCTGGCCAACGGCCTGCTCACGGGCAAGTACAAGAACGGCAAGGCGCCGGAAGGCAGCCGGCTGACACACTCGCGCACCAACTTGCTCAAGGACGCCGACTGGGAGCAGTTGGGCGCCTTCTCCCGCTTCGCCGCCGACCGCGGACTAACGGAAATCGAGGTGGCCTTTTCCTGGCTTGCCACCCGTCCCGCAGTCGCGTCGGTCATCGCCGGTGCCACGAAGCCGGAACAGATCCGGCAGAACGCCCAGTCAGCGGGCTGGCACCCGACCGCCGAGGACCTGGCCGAGCTGGAAGGCATCTTCCCCGCGGTGCCGAAAGTGGCCCTGTTCTGAGACCTCCGAGGGGGCCGCGGCGGGAGCCGATGGAACGTTGGGAAGCCTTTTACGTTGAGGGCGCCAAGCAAGGCTGCCTCTACCGCCGGTGGGCGGATCACGTCCTCACCACGCGGATGGCTTTCGGGAGCGGGCCGGAGGGGTACCGCGCGGAATCCGTCATCCGGTTCGAGCCCGGGACGCGGCGGTGGGAGTCCTCTTCTTACCGGCAGGGGCCGGGCCGCCCCGAGGCAATCGCCCGCCGGGAAGACTTCGGGCTGACCGACACGAGCCTTCCCAGCTACGGGGAGTACCTGCTGTTGGCGGAAATGCTCGACTCCGGCGCCCAGGCCGTGGAGTACTTCCGGCTGGACGACGCCGCGCCGGCCGAACCCGACAACGGGGCATGGGCGCGGGTATCGCTGGCCGGCACCGAGACGGTGGTGCTGCCGGACGGCAGCCGGCCCTCGTGCGACCGCTACGACGTTGTCCTAAACGCTCGAACGACGGCGCCCGGCGGCGGCTTTCCCACCCCGACGGACTATCGGCCGGATACCGGGGCGGAGCTGGTCGGCGTTCACTGGGCGTCGGGCGGCCGTGTGGTCAAGAGCGACTGGCGAGGAGCCGAGTCCTTCCTCGCGCCGGATCGGAGGGCGGCAACCGCCGGCCTCGACCGGGCACTGATTGACTTCCTGGACACCGGATACGGTGACCGGCCGGCTGGGGCCGACTAGGACGCCTGCCCCGAGGGCTTCCAGACGGTTTCAGACGGTGACGGTGATCCACTCGCCGTCGATGGCCGCCGCGAAACGCGGCAGGGGAGCGGGTGCCGGACCGCCGGTTACCGTGCCGTCGGCGAGCGCGAAGGTCGAGTTATGGCAAGGGCACACGAATTCGGCCTTCGTCGGGGTCACGCCGCATCCCTGGTGCGTACAAACGGCGCTGTAGGCCAGGACGGTAGTTTCATCTGGGCGGTGGATGAGGATCTTCTCCCCGCCTGCCTCGCCGCTGGCGCTGCCGCCAACCGGCACGTCGCTGAGCTTCCCGACCCGGACCGGCGTGCCGTCGCTGGCAATCGGGGAAGCGGAGGCACCTTGTGCCCCTGTGTAGTCCTGGAGCGGGGAACATGCGGTGAGCGCGCCCACCGAACCGACGGCGGTCGTGGCGGTCAGGATGGCGCGGCGCGAAGGCAGGGACGAACTCATGTCCGCTATTCTCCCGGACGGTGCCGGTAAATTTCCAAACCGACTGCCGACCGCGCAGGGCCCAGCGCGTAAGCGATCAAGCGACGACGGTGATCCGTTCGCTGTCAATGGCCGCTGCAAAGCGCGGCAGCGGTGCCGATGCCGGTCCGTCGAGCACCGAGCCGTCGCCGGCGCTGAAGACCGAGCCGTGGCAGGGGCAACGGAACTCCTCACCCGCCGGCGCCACGGTGCACCCTTGGTGCGTGCAGACTGCGCTGTAGGCCAGGACGGTAGTCTCGTCGGCGCGGTGGATGAGGATTTCCTGCCCGCCCGCTTCGCCATTGGCGCTGCCGCCAACCGGCACGTCTGCGAGCTTCAGGACCTGTACAGCAGCGCCTCCGGAGGTGGCCGGGGCAGGTTTTCCGCCGGCCTCGCCGCCGCCGTTCCCCGCCGGCGCACAGGCAGCCAGTACACACGCCGAGCAGGCCGTTGCGGAGGCGGCCATGACCGAGCGTCGCGAGGGACCGGCATCGGGCTTCATGCGCTGACCTTCCCCCTGAGCGGTATGGGTGCCTTTCGCAAAGGGTAGACGTCCGGGCCCATGGGTTGGTTCAGCCGGCTCATGAAAGGGTTTTCGCGCAGGAACCTGCAGTACATGGCCACCGTTGCCAAAGCCTGGCCGGATGCAATCCGGTCTGGCTGTGTCCGGCGTCTGTCCTAGGACGGAACAGGAGGATCGGATGAGCGTGTGGACGTCGGAACGACCGCGAGGGGTTCAGGGCTTCATTCTGCGGTTGTCCCCCAATCCTGCAACCACCCATAATGACGGTGTGGCTATGTCGCTGCTGTTCGGCATCGTGACTTCCAGCGCCCTGATGCTGGGTGGATTTATCGGTGTGCGTTTCGAACTGCCCAAACGCGTCCTGGCGATCATCCTGTCCTTCGCAGCGGGCGCCCTGGTCACCGCCCTGACTTTCGAACTCTTCGAGGACGCCTACCAGCGCGGCGGCATCTGGCGCGCAGCGGTGGGCCTGTTTGTCGGCGCGGTGGTGTTCACGACGTTGAGCGCGCTGCTTGACCGCTGGGCGCAGGCCGGGTCGAACCCGGTTGCGGCGGACGAGTACCGGGGCAGCCCCAAGCTCGATACCGACGCCGCCGCCACCGGGCGTGCGCCGGGGCCGGCATCCACCCGGGGTGCGGCCGGTCTGGCCCTGCTGGCCGCCGCTACGCTCGACGGCATACCGGAGAACCTGGCGCTGGGCGTCTCCCTGGGGGAGGGGACTGGCGGGCTGGCGCTCCTGGCCGCGATCTTCGTCTCCAACCTGCCCGAGGCCCTGGTCGGGGCAGCCTCGATGCGCAGCCAGGGCATGTCCAGGCCCGCCATCATCGGACTGTGGGGTGTGTGCTCAGTGCTGCTGGTCATCGCCGTCGTGGTCGGTGCCGGGCCGCTGTCCGGTACCGACCCCGAGACGATCTCGCTGCCATTGGCCTTCGCGGCCGGCGCGGTGATCGCCGCACTGGCCGACACCCTGATGCCGGAGGCATACGAACACGGCGGACCGGCGGTCGCCCTGAGCACCGCGGCCGGGTTCGTGCTCTCGTTCCTGCTGTCCCTCGCGTGAGAACCGGCGCCGCTAACGACCCTCCGTGCCCCCGCATCGACCCGCGCCGTTATCTGGGGTTCCGAGTTAGTCCGCAAGGTTTGTTCGATCTGGAGATGGGCACCGGCGGCTCGTTCAACAACTGCGCCCGGTTCACGCCCAGCGCGAACGATATACCGGAACGGTCGCTGGCCTCGCTCGCGGCCACCAACCGTGACTTCGCCACCGGCGGTTCCCCCTGGCAGACCGCTGGCGAGCCGGGCGAAAACCGCACCTACCGCGGAACCTGGCGCTTCGATACCACCGGCATGTCGCAGGTCGAGATCAACGCCCTGCAGGGCGCCCGGGTCCATGTCGACCTGGTCTGGGAGCTGCAGTCGGATGAATCGCCCACGCAGCCGTAAGCCGGTTCCGTCAGTTCCGTGACCCGCCGGCTGCCCGGCAGCGCCTTGCGTCCTCTCTTCTCCCGCGACGGCTGGCTGCTGTACATCGCGTCCACGCTCTCGCGGTTGTATCTGGGCATCGCCCTGAGCCTGGTGCTGATCGGCCTGCTGCCTGCGCTGTTCGGCTGGCATACCAGCGTGATCCAGAGCGGTTCCATGGAACCGCACGTCGGCGCAGGGGACGCGGTGGTGTCCGCGCCCTTAGGCAGTGATGACCCGGTTTCGCCGCTTCCACTGATTTTCGCGCGGCAAGGCCCCTAGCTGAGCAAGTGGGATAGGGCGGTTACGACGCCATGTTCCTCATTCGTTGGCGCGGTGTAACGGGCGCGGGAACGCAGGATCGGATGGGCGTTGTCCATGGCGAACGACAGGTCGGCGCGGTCGAACATTTCGAGGTCGTTCAGGAAGTCGCCGAACACGACGGTTTGAGCGGCATTCACGCCCAAGGTCCGTTGCAGTTCCTGCACGGCTCGTCCTTTATTGGTGCCCGGGGCCATGATGTCGATCCACTGCTTACCGGAGACGGCCATCTGGTGGCTGGATGCCAGTGGAGCGACGATGCTTCTCGCGCTGGACTCAACGTCGGTGGAGTCGTAGATCGCGAGCTTGAGGATGTCATCGGTGACAGTGGTGAGATCCTCGACCGTGGTGAGTTCGGCGTAGTAGGTTTCCGCCTCCCGGATGAATCCAGCATCGCGTCGCTCGATGTAGGCACTGCGGCGGCCGCATACGACCAGGCCGAGGCTGTTCGCGGTTTCCGTTGCATGGCGAACCGCGTGAATGACGTGCGTGACAGTGGGCTCGTCCATGTAGGTGGCGGAGAGTACTGCGCCGTCACGGACAACAAGGGAGCCGTTCTCGGCGATGAAGGTGGCACCTGCTGGTGCACTGGGGAACATGCGGGCCAAAGTGGCGTATTGCCTGCCGCTGGCGGGTACAAATGTGATGCCACGGGCACGCATCCGCTCCAGCAACGGCCAGAACCCGGCAGGAACGTTACCGTCCCCGTCCAGCAGGGTGCCATCCATATCGGAGACCACCAGACGCACGTCGTGAAACCCGCTCGGGATCGAGGACCAAGGCTCAGCGCTTCGAGCAACACCACTCATCGTGCCTCGTTGTCTTGACCATGATCGCCGCTGCCGCGGAATCCTAAGCTAAACATGGTTCTTAACGCTACAGACAGGGGATTGGTAAAGCGACTTCAGAACGACTTCCCGGAGGGTAGGACTCGCGGGGGCGCTTTCTGTGGACGAGTTGTTCACTCTCAGACGTGCCGTTGCATCTATACCAGGCAGTCGGTGTGGACTCCCTGTGGAGGGGTGGCGAAGTGCGGGAGCATCCGCGGCGCCCCTCGCCTTGGCAAGCCTTGGATTGGTCTTCCCCAACGAGAGGAGACGTTCATGTCCTTGGACCAAGACCGCCGCAACAAGTCATACCGACTGCAGGTCGCCGGAGTCTTGGATCGGCGCTGCCGGGCTTGTCGTTGCACTGTTCCGAGCCGTCTTTGACGACCTTTGGAACTCCGCTGGACGTTGAACATGGATGCCTTTCCCTGATAAACCTCAGACGTAAGCGCTGTTATCGGCTCAACGGGTGGAGGCCCGACAGCTGAATGTAGTCCAGCTGATTGAACTCAGCGCCTCTTTCGATCACTTCGCGGGAATTGCTTGCGCTCCGTCCCTGCATGCCTGACGGGGTTCATTGGCCGGGTGCACGCCCTGAAGTGCGGCGTTGACTACTTGGTGCGTAACCCTGCATTCAGCGGAAACTGGCGCAGTACGGCCCCGGTCCAGAGGCCGCCCGCGATCATGTCCATGAGCAGCATGGAGATCGGCCTCGGGATTGAGCTCTCCGCGGGCCTTTGCCTTGTCGAAGACCTGTGCCTCGTTAACCAGCCGACCGTGAAGAAGCCCTAAATCCGGGCGGCCAGGTCCTCGTTCACGACGGCCGCGGACAGGACGGCGACCACGACGTTGGAGGCGGGAGGCACGGTCAGCAGTGCCGCAATCCGGTCGGCCAAAACCTGCAGGTCGACTCGGAGGGTCTCGGTTTCAGGGACGGCGAGGGTCAGCATCGGGGGCATCAATGAAGGCAGCGCCCAGGAGTTCTGCCTTGGACTTCCACCACCGGTAGATCGTCGTCTTGTTAACGCCGGCGGCCTCGGCCACCCCTGCTGAACCGCTCGTATCCCCGCTTCTGGAATGAAGCTCTGTACTGCCCTGAGCGCTGATCAAACCAAGGTGCTGAAGGCCTCAGCCTTGTCTTTTGTCCCTTGGACTATTATTTGATCGTCGTCGTAGAGCACAGTTTGTTGGGTGGTGTGCTCCCACTGCCCACCCTTGCGCTTGACAGCGACTACTGTGATGTCGAACTTTGAGCGCAGCTGCAGCAGGCCCAGCGGACGGTCCTGGGCTAGCCCGGGCGGGATGGTTCGGATCATGACGAAGTTATCTTCGAATTCGACGTAGTCCAGCATTGCCCCGCGGACCAAGTGCGCCACCCGGCGGCCCATGTCGTGCTCGGGCCGGATCACGTGGTGCACGCCCAACTGTTCGAGGATCTCGGCGTGCGGCTCACTGATGGCTTTGGCCCAAATCGCGGGCCTGGCGAACTTGAGGAGCCGCGAGGTGGTGAGAATGCTGGCTTCCACGTCTGTTCCGATGCCCACCACAGCGCGGTCGAACTCGTGTACAGAGAGCTGTCGCAGCACCTCGTCTTTGGTGGAGTCGGCACGGACTACGTGGGTCAGCAGCCCGTTGAAGGACTGAACGGTCTCTTCGTCGGCGTCGATGCCCAGGACCTGGGTGCCCAGGGACTCGAGCTCCAGCGCCAATGCTCCGCCAAAACGGCCGAGGCCGATAACAACGACGGACCCCGCCTCGGCGATCCGGTCGAAGGAGCGTGAGGGGAAGGGGATTCTAGCCAATGAGCGGCCTTTCTTTCGGGAACTCGTACAGGATCGGTCGCGCGCGAAGCGCCAGCGCGGAGGCCAGCGTGACCGGTCCCAGACGGCCGACGAACATGAGGATGATCAAAATCGACTGTCCGGCAGGTGGCAGCGAGGCAGTGATGCCGGTGGAAAGGCCGACGGTGGCGAAGGCGGAGATAGCTTCGAAGAGCAGTTTTTCCATGCCCGCGTCGGAGAGGAACATCAGGGCCATGGTGGCTGTGACTACCAAGGCGATGGCCAGCAGCACAACGGTCATGGCTTGGCGGTGTACAGAACGGGACAGTCGCTTGCCGAAGATGTTTACGGCGGCGCCGCCGCGGATTTCTGTGTAGAGGATGAAGTAGAGCACTGCGAAAGTAGTGATCTTCAGGCCACCGGCGGTGCCTGCAGGGCCGCCGCCGATGAACATCAGTATGTCCATGCCTAGCCAAGACACCGGGTTCATCTGGCCAATCTCGATACTGTTGAATCCAGCGGTGCGGGTGATGACGGACTGGAAGAACCCGGCCAGCACCCGTGCGGCGGGGTCCAGCGAGCCGAGCGTCGCCCGGTTGGTCCACTCCACCGCGGTGATGAAGACGGTACCTGCCCCCAGCAGCACGGCCGTGCCGGCCAGCACGAGTTTGGTGTTCATGGACCAGTGGATCGGACGCCGGTAGTGCCGGCCGAGCTCGAACAGCACCGGGAAGCCAAGCCCGCCGATGATCACCGCGCTGGCGATCGGCAGGCAGATCCATGGGTCCGCGACGAAGCCCATCAGGTTGTCTGAGAACAGGGCGAAGCCGGCGTTGTTGAAGGAGGAAACGGAGTGGAAGACTCCCAGCCAGAGGGCTTCCCCGGCAGAGTGTCCGTATCCGGTCATGAAGCGTGCCGTAAGGACCAACGCCAGCACGGCTTCGGTAATGAGGCTGATCCTCAGGACGCCGAACAGCACGCGCCGCACGTCGCCAAACCCGGTGCTTTTGGTTTCGGCGGCCGCGGAGATGCGGGAGCGAAGTCCAAGCCGTCCTGCCATCAGCACACCCAGCAGAGCTCCGAAGGACATTACGCCGAACCCGCCGAGCTGGATGAGGACCATGATCACCGCTTGCCCGAATGGGCTCCAGTAGACGGAAGTATCAACGATGATCAGCCCGGTCACGCACACCGAGGACGTCGCCGTGAACAGCGCCTCCAGGAAGGTGGCACCGCCAGGGCCCTGCTTCGACATCGGCAGCATCAGAATGGCCGTGCCGGCCAAGATCGCTGCGATAAAGCCAAGGACTATCACCCGGGACGGATGCCGCGGGCGTACTCGTTGCAGGAGGACGGCACCCGTGGGAGCCTGAAACTTTCGTAAGTCGCTGGTCCGGCGGAAGGCTGCGCCGATGCGACGGGCGGAGGATGCCTTCTCGGGCAAGGGACGTCGCGGTTCAGCCAACGTGAATCCGGGGACGGCGCTGCGGGTCGGGTTCGTTCTGGCGGATGATTTCCCGGACCACGGGGGCAGTGTCACCTTGGCCGAGGAGCAGGTAGCGCATCAGATGGGTCAGCGGATTGCCCTCGGACCATTCAAAGTAGGCCTGCGGCATGACACCGGTCGCATCGCGTAGTGCCAGCAGGACGGCGGCCAGCGCGTTGGGCGCGGCGGGGCTCTGAGCGCGCAGAATCCTGTACCCGCCGATCTCAACTCCGTGGACGTGGAGGGTGTCGCTGAAGCCGGAGGGGTCTTTGATTTCTACTTCGAGGAAGATGACGTCGGCGCTGCCGGGGACTGGGTTTATGCCGCGTTGAAGGACTTCCTTGCTGGAGTATTCCGCGATACCGGTGGCCGGGGGTTTGTGCGCAATCAGGTCCAGCCGTCCATCGAATTCCAGGGACTCGCGGATGAAGCGGCGGGCTTCGTCGTCGAACACTATGCGGTCTGCGCGCAGCTCGGTGGTTCGGGAGACCCGGGAAACCAGGGAGATGACCACGATGCCGGCGATGAACAAGAGCGAAATTGCCAACCCTTCGGGTTTTGCGAGGATGTTGGCTGTCAGGGCGTAGACCAGCACCAGCGTCAGCCCGGTGAACGCGGCGGCAGCGGACCGGCGCCGATTCCGGTACGTGGCAATTGCGACGGCCGCCGAGGCAGAGACCATCATGGCCAGGATGCCGGTGGCATAGGCCCCGGCTTGGGCGTTCACATCGGCCCTGAACGCGATGGTGATGATGATGCTCACGCCGGTGTAGACCAGGACCACCGGGCGGACCGCGCGGCTCCATTCCGGGGCCATGCCGTAGGAGGGCAGGTAGCGGGGCACGATGTTGATCAGCCCGGCCATGGCCGAGGCGCCGGCGAACCACAGGATGAGGATGCTGGCCAGGTCGTAGACGGTGCCGAATCCTTCGCCGAAGCGCTCATGCGCGAGATAGGCCAGCGCACGGCCGTTGGCCTCGCCGCCCTCGGCGAAGGCATCGGCGGGGATCAGCAAGGTGGTGACGACACTGCTGCCCAGCAGGTACACGCTCATGATCAGGGCCGCGGCTGTGAGCAGCTTGCGGGTATTGCGGATCCGGGAGGCGAGCCGCTCCTCGGGAGTCCGGCCTTTCGCTGCGACGAGAGGCATCATGCTGACGCCGGTTTCGAAACCGGAGAGCCCCAGGACCAGGAGCGGAAAGGCCAGCAGGGCGGGAAGAACCATCCCGCCTAAGCCCCCCGGCGTCGTGGTGAGGAGATCTGTCCAGTCCGCGACGAGGCCTGGCGTGGTCAGGATGTCGAGCAGACTGGTGCCGATGATGGCTGCGTTGAGGACGAGGAAGATTGCCACCAGCGGGACCGCGACTGCGACCGCCTCGGTGAAGCCGAGCAGGAAGACTCCGCCGAGGATGAGCAGCAGCACGATGGTCACCGGTACGGCGTGGCCGTGGAGGAACGCGGGAGTGTGGGGGTTCTCCAGCAGATGTACCGTGGCGTCCGCCGAGGAGAGCGTGATCGTGATGATCCAGGAGGTTGCCACGAAGCCCAAAAGGATGAGGACAAAAACTTTCCCACGCCAGAAGGGCAGCAGATGCTCCAGCATGGCCACCGACCCCTGGCCATGCGGGCTGGTCTGCGCCACCCGGCGGTACATGGGCAGCATTCCGCCCAAGGTCAGAATGACGATCAGCAGTGTCGCGAGCGGCGAGAAGGCGCCGGCGGCCAGCGCCGCGATGGCCGGCAGGTATGACAGGGTGGAGAAGTAGTCCACACCCGTCAGGCACATGACCTTCCACCAGGGCTGCTGAATGTCATTGGTTCCCGGGCTTGCCGGTCCGACGGGTTGAACAACGTGGGCGGTAAGCCAACGGGCCACGCCATGGGACGGCTTTTGACGGCCGGTAGGGCGGGGCACGCTCTCCGGAATGAAGTACTGGGTAGACGCACCCACAGTCGTCTTCTCTCTTATACGGTTCCTGACGCGATTGATCACACTACTCCGGCAGAGGCGGCCAGAGAGCGAAAAACAGCAGCCGACGGCGTTAAGAAATCATCAAAATGTCCGGGTAGCTGGGCGGGGCAGGTGAGCGGGGCGGGGAGGCCCTCGGCTTGCAGAGGCGGTGAGAATGGTCTTTATGGGCAGAGGAATACTGCGGATTTTTCTTGGCGCGGCGCCGGGCGCCGGGACCACTTACGCGATGCTGACCGAAGGGCTGCGGCTGACCGGAGATGGCGCCGATGTGGTCATCGGCGCGGCCCTGCACCGGGGCCGGCCGGAAACGGCTGCCCTGTTCGCGGACATGGAAGCAGTTTCGGATGCCGGCCCGGAGGGCGTTCAGGAGCTGGACCTGCACGCCGTTTTGTCCCGTGCTCCGGAAACGGTGCTTGTGGATGACCTGGCTCAGGCCCACGGAGTGAACGGTGGGCGCAGGCTGGTATGGGAGGACGTCGATGGCCTGCTCGACGCAGGCATCAATGTCATGGCGACCCTTGAGATTGCGCGACTGGAGTCGTTGGGTGACGTGGTTGAAGCCATTACCGGCGTCCGGCCTGACGAGACGGTGCCGGACGCCTTTGTCCGTGGTGCCGGACAGATTGAACTTGTGGATGTGGATCCCGGACTGCTCCTTGACCGGGTGGCAGCAGGCAAGGTGGTTCCGGCGGAAAACGTGGATGCGGCCCTGGCGGGATATTTCCGCTTGGGGAACCTGACGGCATTGCGGGAGCTGGCCCTGCTGTGGCTGGCGGACCGCGTGGAGGAGGGCCTGAGTGATTACCGGGCGCGCAAGGGGATCGAGGCGGTCTGGAACACTCGGGAGCGGATCGTCGTCGGCCTTTCCGGCGGGCCGGGAGGGCAGTTGCTCGTGCGACGGGCGTTCCGAATGCTCGCCGGCAAGCTTGGCGCCGAGTTGCACGCCGTGCATGTGCGCTCCTCGGTAAGCTCCCGGGAATCACCGGGGGAACTGGACGCCCAGCGTGTTCTTGTGTTGGGGCTGGGGGGAACGTACCACTCGATCGGAGGCGATGATCCTGCCCAGGCGCTCGTTGCTTTCGCGCGCAGGACCGATGCAACACAGATCGTCGTCGGCGCCCCCGGACGGAAGCTGCGGTTGCGCCGCAGCGTCGGCCAGCGCCTTCTGCGCCTTGCAGGGGACGTCGACGTTCATCTGGTCGGTCACGGACGCAAAGGTGCGGCCAGTTCCGTCAGGACGGGCCCGTCATCGCTGGGCAGAGGCCGGATGATGGCCGGCGCCGCTATGGCGTTGCTGCTGCCGTTCATCCTCCAGGCGGGACTTAGTCTCTGGCCGCACAGCCACTTCGCCACCGATATGCTCGTGCAGCTGACCGGGACCATCGCCGTAGCGCTGGTCGGCGGGCTCTGGCCGGCCGTGGCGGCGGCAGTGCTCAGCAGTGCGATCGTGAATTTTTCCGCTCTGCACCCCATCGGCACCATGGGCATCAGCGATCCTGAGAATGTTCTGGCCCTGCTGATCTTCCTGGCCGTCGCGATCGCGGTTTCGCTCGTCGTTGGGCTCTCGGCAAAACGCAGCCGGGCGGCAGCCGCAGCCGGGGCCGAAGCTGCGGCTCTGGCGGAGCTGAGCCGCAGCACCCTTGCCGTCCACTACACCATCGGCGAATTTTTGGACCGGATCCGCGAACACTTCCAAAGCAGCGGTGCCGCGTTGTATGCGCGGGATGAACGCCAAGGCAAAACCCGGGCATGGCAGCTGGTGGCCAGCACCGGCAGAGTCGATGAAGACCTGAACGGCAATGAGAACGTCGAGCAACTTGACCCATCGCATGCCCTGGCGCTCTCCGGCCGCCCCCTCAGCCAGCAGGAACGGCACCTGCTCACTGCCTTCGGCGCCCACCTCATGGCCCTCCTGCAACGGGACCAGCTCCGGGCCAGCCGCCGCGACATCCTGCGGCTATCCGAAGGCAACCAGATGCGCACCTCGATCCTGCGTGCGGTCTCGCACGACCTGCGCACGCCGCTGGCAGGGATCAAACTGGCCGTCAGCAGCTTGCGCCAAGACGCCGTGGAATTCGACCCGGAGGACGAGGCCGAGCTACTGGCTACCATCGAGGACTACGCCGACCGCCTGGGCCTGCTGGTAGGAAATTTATTGGACATGTCGAGACTGACGGCGGACTCGGTCACGCCTTTGATCCGGCCCGTCTACTGGGCCGACGCCGTCGCAGACGCCCTACGCGGAATTCCCGAGGAAGCCGTGCGGGTGGACTTGCCGGACAGCCTGCCCCCGGTTAACGCTGATCCGGGCATGCTGGAACGCGTGATTGCCAATGTCGTTGAAAACGCCGTGAAGTACGCCGGCGGGTCCGATATCTTCATCACTGCGGTCACCGGTACGGGCAAAACCTCGGTGAACGGGAAACCTGCCGGCCAACTGCGCATCATCGACCATGGCCGCGGCATCCCGGCCACTGAGCTGATCAATATGTTCCAGCCATTCCAGCGCCTCGACGACACGCCGGCGGGGACCGGGGTCGGCTTGGGACTGGCTGTCGCGAAGGGCTTTACCGAAGTTATGGACGGGCATCTGGACGCCGAGGAAACCCCAGGTGGAGGGCTGACCATCGTCATCACGATGCCGCTCTCAGCGCGGGCCTGAAGTACATTCGCGGAAGGCCGCTGTCCGGCGTAGGAGACGCGTTAAGATTTGGGCCGTCCGCGTGAAGAAACCGTTAAGAACGGCGCCCGGGGTCCGGTCTTGGGTTTTGCTGGGCTTTGGGAGGGCCAGCCGGGCCTTCTACACCGAAAGTTGGAATACGCATGGACGCGGACCTTTGGTGGGAGATTCTGCCGGTTCTGGCCGCCGGCGGCACCGTGCTGGTGCTGCTGATCCGTTCTCTGGTGCGCATGAAGAAGGGCAGCAATTGGTGGTGAGGAGGTGCCTGTCCGCGGACCCAGGAGACACAATAGAGCTCAACCGACGGGCGACGGTCGGCTTCCGGTGGCGTGCGAGGAGGAGACGGGACAGGCATGACCAACGTCTTGATCGTCGACGACGAGCCACAGATCCTGCGTGCGATGCAGATTAACCTCCGGGCGAGAGGCTACCGTACCTACATTGCAGCTACCGGAAGCGAAGCGCTGACGGAAGCAGCCAAAGAGCCTATCGACTTGGTGATCCTGGATCTGGGGTTGCCTGACATGGATGGGGTGGACGTGATCCGCGGCCTACGCGGGTGGACGGATATACCCATCATCGTGCTGTCCGCTCGGCATGCCTCAGACGACAAGGTTGAGGCCCTGGATGCGGGTGCTGACGACTATGTCACCAAGCCCTTCGACCTGAATGAACTCTTAGCCCGGCTTCGTGCCGCAGACCGGCGGAACGACAGCAGTCTCCAAGGCGCGTCGATTGGCACCGCTGACTTTGAGATCAACCTTAGCGACAAGCGGGTTGTTCGGGACGGACAGGCGGTCCGGCTGACCCCGAACGAGTGGAACATCCTGGAAATTTTGGCCAGAAACCCCGGCCGGCTCGTATCGCAGCAGCAGATCCTGACCCACGTGTGGGGGCCCGCTTATCTAAAGGAAACCCAGTATCTGCGCGTCTACATCGCTCAGCTCAGACGCAAGCTTGAACCTGACTCGTCCAGACCGCGCTATCTCCTCACCGAAGCAGGGATGGGCTACCGCTTTGAACCAGGGGCGCCCCCTTGAAACGGCTGTGCCGTCTCGAGACCGTCCGCCCCTCTTAGGTTTTATGACCAGAGGCCCTTTGCCCCCTGATCGGGCAGCCCTATTTGTCGAACCGTGAACGTGAAGGATGCCGCCGGAACCCGCGCTCAACCCTGTTTTATACTCAGCGGTGCGGCCACTCCGACCGAGCCGCAACCAGAGTGGCGTCGAGCGAAATTTTGTCCCGGCTAGTCGCCGCGTCCGGCTTCGGTACTGATGCACAGCCGGTTCCCTTGGGCATCAGTGGCCACTACCCACACGGGCGCATGTTCATCATCGAGTGTTGCACCAACGGATACCAGAGCATCCAGATTCGAGGCGCTTTCGCTGAAGGGGACAGTGATGTCCAGGTGAAAACGATTCACATTCGGGCTCTGGGACTCCTGAAACCAGATGGCCGGACCCCTGCCATAGGGATCGGTCAGGGTTCCGTCTTCCTGCATCTTGTAGCCCAGTGCAGTTCGCCAGACTTCCGAAATGGCCTCCGGGGTTCTCAATGTCTTCGTGCCCAAGGGCACGCCGCCGGCCATCCTCGGGCTGGGGCGGACGGGTCGCGGCGGTGATTACCATTCCCCATAGATCCGGATCAGCGCACGTTTTGCCGCGGTGTACGGCTCAGCCGAACCGGTGAGGAGCGAACGCGCATTGGCCGCCTCAAGAAATGCCGTCGTCTCGAACACCAGTTGATTCACGTCTACTTCAAGGAGTTCCCCGATGTCGGCCGCAGCCTGGATTTCCGAGGCCAGCAAGGAGCGCCATTCACGAACCGCCTCCGCCACCGCTTCCCTCACCGGACCAGATTTGGAATCGAACTCCGTGCTGGCGGCCGCAAAGAAACATCCGCCGACAAAGACCCTATTGCGGCTGTAGGAAAGCCAAGCGTCAAGAAGGGCGCGAAGTCTTTCGAGCCCGGGTGCGGCGTTGACGGCGGGAGCTACGACCGCCGCGATGAAAACTTGTCTCGCTGCCTCAACCGTCGCGATTTGCAGTTGCTCTTTAGAACCGAAGAGGGCAGCTACTCCACTCTTGCTCAGAGTCGAACGAGATGCCAGGCCGCCGATCGAAAGGCCCGCAAGCCCCTCAACCGAGGCCATGTTCACAGCTTCCTCTAAAACAGTTTGTCGCGATTTCAGACCTCTGGCCGCTCTGCCATCCATATTTACCTCTCTTCTCCAAGAAAATCATAGTGTACGATCGTTCGTATTCTTACCGGCTCGCGTATAGCCCCCCGGATTTCCGCCATTGGTAGACCTGCGCGGGGCTGCCAAAAGTCGGCCCGTTGATACTCAAGATTCGAAGGACGACCCCATGCAGACAACCCTGACGCATATCGGCACCGCAACGATGCTTGTCGAATTCGGCGGCCTCACGTTCCTCACAGATCCGGTGTTCAACCCCGCCCCTACTGAGTACAAGTTCGGGCCCCTGGTCCTGCGGAGCACTAACAAACCGGCCATGTCCGCTAGCGAACTTCCACCAATTGATGCCGTGCTGCTCAGTCACGACGAACACCCGGACAATCTAGATGACGCCGGCAGGAGGTTGCTGGAGGGGAAACCCGTCTTGACCACCCAGAGCGGGGCGGGACGGCTGGGTGGCCAAGCAGTTGGTGTGGCGCCTTGGGCCAGTCACACGGTCGCCGTGGGAGAGAAATCCGTGATCATTACAGCGACGCCTGCCCATCATGGCCCCGTTGGTGACGTCATTGGATTCATCCTCCGGATTCCGGGGGAAGAAAAGGTCCTTTACATCTCCGGCGATACCACCTATGAAAGCGACCTTGACCAAATCGGCGACCTATTCTCGATCGGAGTAGCAGTGCTGCACCTTGGCGCGGCGAAGTTCGCCATACTTGGGGACCAGATGGTCAGTATGGACAGTTCGAGCGCAGCCAAGTTTACTGCCGTCCTCGCCGCCGACGCCGTAGTGCCGATCCATTTCTCCTCTTGGGAACACTTCACTGAAACGGAAGATGAGATCGCGGCTTCATTTGCGGAAGCAGGCCTGACTGACCGCCTTGAATGGCTCACCCCCGGGGTGCCACGGATCCTTGAGGTCTGATTCCGCGAGGCAGCCCCTTCCGGCCTCACAGAGACTATAGCCACCGGTGAACTCCAAGTCGCTGGAATGAAGCACTGCGATCTTGACTCCGCCAACTTTGGGCGGCGACATAGGGAGTCAAGATGCAGGAAGCCTCTGAAAACCTTCAAACGACGGCGTGCCGGGCCTGTCAATAGCGCAGTTATTCGAGTCTGCGGCAAGCCAAGATTTCAAGGCTTCCCAGCTCAGCAACCGCGATGCCGGAAAATGGAAACGGATCATGATCGCTTCGGCAATAGGAGCCGCGCTTTTCAGCCTGCAAGCTGTCATCTCCGCACTGCTCGGCGGTTTCTACGTGACGGTAGTTGTGGTTCCGCTTGCCGTTTTCTTTCTTGCCATGAGTGCTGCAATTTGGTTGATGCTGAGGGCGCGGACGAAGTCACTGGGGAAAGACCGCTAGCCGAACTCAGCCACGAGGCCCCCGTTACTCCGAGTGGAGCCTAAATAATCGCTTCTGACTCATCACGCGCGTGCATAAGCTCTAGCTCATTTTTGTTGCAATGGGTGACCGGCTGATGCGACTGGCGGGCGGGCAACTCCCGACCTTGAGAAGCGAAGGTCTTGTTGCCTCCGGAACGAACGCCACTAACCCCGTTAAGCCAACGGCCCCGCCTCAGCGGCGGGTGGGGAGGACCGTCGTCGTGACGGCCACGGCCTGCGGGGTGCGGGGGAAGGGACTGAATCCGAAGCGCACGGGCGGATCCACCGGCGCGAGGGGCCCGAGGCCGGCCCCGTTCCAGCTCGCCACGGCGCGCTCAACGCTACGGATGGAGCGCACGCCATAGTACTCCCGACGTCCGCCTCCGGCGGAGCCGGCGGTGGCCACCCCCGGGAGCAGGATCCCCGCGGCGCGGTTCACGGCTGTCAGCCACGCCGGGTGGACGGCGATTCGGACGGGGACCAGTTGCAGCATCCAGCCCAGCGCTGTCACGGGGCCCAGGTCGGCGCGCAGTTCCAGCGGGCCGCCGGAAACGCGGAGGACCAGTACGGCGGTCCCGGGTTCGTTCCCCGGTTCCGCGCTCCGCTCCCCGGCGGGGCTCAGGCTGGCGTCCAGCGGCGCCACCACCACCTCATCGAAGCGGTAGGTCGCGGACACATAGTCGGCGACCGCCCGGTTGGGGGCCAGCAGCGTCCGCAGCCCGTCGCGGTCCTCGGTCATGACGTCCGTGAAGGCGCCGAGCGGCGAGTCCATCCAGTGCCCGACCACCAGCCGGCGTCCCGCGCTGGTGCCCAGACCCGCGATGAACCCTGTAAAGCGTTCCATCCGGCTACCGTACGGCTCCGGCCGGCCCCGCCGCACGCCGTTGCGTAAAATCGACGTCGCCACCGGCACTCACCTGACGTCAGGTTGGGTGTACCCTAACTGGCAAACACGCGGAACGCGAGCCAGTCTCCCAATCAGGACCACTCACGATACCCGAGGATCAAAGCAAGGAGCCGTGTGTCAGCTTGGAGTTGCCGCTGTGAAAGGCTGCAGTTATGGACAACTCATCCCGGGAACATGACCTCGTTCTCTACGGAGCGACGGGTTTCGTTGGCCGACTGATCGCCGGCTACGTCGCGGAGCATGCACCGGCCGGCATGCGAGTCGGACTCGCGGGCCGGTCGAGGTCCAAACTCGAGGCGGTTCGGTCGCAGTTGCCGGTCGCGGCGCACGGATGGGCCCTCATCGAAGCCGACTCGGAGGACGCGGACTCGATCGCTGCCCTGGCCGCGGGCACGCGCGTGCTCCTCACAACCGTCGGTCCATACACGAAACACGGATTACCTGTCGTCGACGCCTGCGCAGGGGCCGGTACCCACTACGCCGACCTCGCGGGTGAGGTGTCCTTCGTCCGGGAGGCGATCGATCGCTACGACGCTCTGGCCATGACGAGCGGGGCCCGGATCGTGCACTCCTGCGGCTACGACTCCGTGCCGTCCGACCTCGCTGTATTGCTGCTTCATCAGGCAGCAGAAGCCGATGGCGCTGGCGGTTTGGTCGAGGTTCAACTCGTCGCTACGGCCAAGGGTGGCATCAGCGGAGGCACGCTCGAGTCGATGCGCGGGCAGCTCGACACGATGCGATCGAGCACCGCCCTGCGGTCATTAGCCGCGGACCCCTACGCTCTGAGCCCCGACCGCACAGGGGAGCCGACGACACAACAGCCTCCTGACGCCGGTCCTGTTCGCCGTTCCGATGACGGCACCTGGACCGCGCCTTTCATCATGGCCGCGGTCAACACTCGGATAGTGCGCCGCAGCAACGCATTGCAGGGTTGGGCCTACGGCCGCTCCCTTCAGTACGGCGAGGTGATGGGGGTAGCCCGCGGACCGGCAGGAGCGGTCATCGCCAGGGCAATGGCACTCGGGCTCAGGGCATTCACGGGCGCGATGGCGTTTCCGCCGACCCGGGGAGTGCTCGACCGCTGTCTTCCGGCACCAGGTTCGGGTCCGAGCACCCGCACGCAGCGCGCGGGCTGGTTCCACTCCCAGGTAACCGCCCGCACCGAGAACGGGCACCGATACCAGGCGATTGCCGCTGGCCCCGGCGATCCCGGCTATGCCGCCACGGCCGTGATGGCAGGGGAGACTGCACTCGCTCTTGCCCTCGACGGTGACCGGCTGCCGACTGCGAAAGGGTCGCTAACACCGGCCACTGCACTCGGCAACGTGCTCATGCAGCGACTCCGTGCGGCCGGCCACACTTACCAGGTAACCAAACTCGCCTGAACCCAGATCCTGCAGGTCCCCTGATAACGGGGCAATCATTGACTGGACCAGTCCGACTAGCGGCGCGATGGGATTTCGCCGAGGGAGTATGCCAGGGTCATCTAAAGATCGCGACCAGCGATGCTTCCAAATCGGCTTTCAACTACCCTGGGCCGCCCCGGCGCGCACCTTCACGCGCTTAGTCCAGACCAGCACTCTGCTCCAGGTCGTGGAGCCCTTGAGCAGCCAGGTGTTGGCCCAGCCGACCATGACGCAGGCATTCGGATGTGGCAGGCATACTGTGCTGCTCACCCGGAGACGGTAGCTGCGGCCCCGGAATACACAATTGAACACTTCGGTGATACGCAGCGGTTAGCTGATGAACTTCTCGCTCATGTCCTCAGCGGAAACAAACGCGCGACGGCGGAGCCCGTTGCGGACTTCATAGCGCGAGGTGACCAGGTGCCCCGGATCGGGGTCACACTGGATTGCCTGTGATGGGAACGGCACTCCGAGCATCATCATTCGCACTTGAACTGCGCATTCGTTCTTTCAAAAGTGCTGATGCTGCTTTCGCCCGCGACGAAGGCGAGGACGATTTGAGCCTAGACAGTTGGCAGCGTGAGCACCGCCGCTACTGGACTCGCGTATCAGCAGCCCAAGGGCGTCAATGGGCAGAAACCGACGAGATCGTCTTCGAACGATTCAAGGTGGTTTGGCCACCTCAATATGCAGATTCGGCGCAATAAGTCAGCCGCACGTTGGCTCGTAGGGGATTCCCCAAATGGGACAGTAATGAGCCCTGATAGAACGGGATCGCGGCCGGCGTTTCAGCTGTCTTTTTCGGCTTCTTTGCCAGACGCGAGATCCAGAAGCTTCGTCATGAGTATCCGACGTCATAACATCCGGTTGGCGTTCTACCTGCCGCCTTCCCCGAGGCAGATCTGGTACTTTGCCTGGCAGTACGCGCAGCGGCGGGCCCCGAAGAAAGGCGAACTCATGCACCCGGAACTTCAACGCTACTCGAGGTCAGCAGACCACCTAGACAGGGTGAGCGCCAAAACATCGCTGTCTTTACGTGAGGGCATCAGCAACATCCTGTCGTGGCAACCGATCTGGCTAAAGGCGCTGTTCGTGGCTCGTGGTGTGCTGGCCCGCGTCATGCGGCTCGAACACCCATCCGGCCGTACGAACCGCGCACCTCGCCCGGCAGAGATTAGCCTCCGCCCCGGTGGCAGACTCGCCTTCTTCACGGTTTCCGCAAGCAAGGAAGACACCTACCTGGTGCTCACCGCCGAGGACACTCATCTAATCGCGCACCTCATCGTCGAGGTCGAGCCGACCGGAACCGAACCCAAGAACAATTTCCAGATCACTACCGTCGTCCATTACCGCCGTTGGACGGGGCGGCTCTACTTCAACTTGATTTGGCCTTTTCACAACTTCATCATGCGCCGCATGATCACTGCAGCACTGGTGCATCCCCCGGGTTTTCTGAAGAACTTCCCAAGCCGATGACCGTCTAAATGCCAGGCAGGTGTATCGATACAGAATTCTCAACCGGAACATTCACGAGCGCACAACTGCATTTAGGCGATTGTTCTGCTATCGGCGTTCGCGGAGGCAGGGACGTAGGGTTGTAAACCCTGTTTGGGGTTCCCAACCTCGACCATTTAGCCTCCAGTCCACAGGGGAATCATGAGCGCAAGCAGCAAGAGCAGCAGCAATGCGCCGAGGGTAGACGGGATCCAGTACCACTTGGACATCTGTAGTCCGAATAGTGAGAACACCACGGCACCGGCTACGGCGACAACCACCAGCGCGTTGTCGGTGACGAAAAAGAGGACCAGCGAAACCAAAAGCACAACCGTCGCCGCTATTGGTCCGGCAGTAGGTCGCCGCTCTGGGGTAACGACTGCCGCCATGGCCTCACCTTTCATTTACTCGCATTATGCCTGTTCACTTGCGCCTAGCGCTTCCGCCATTCAGTCCACGTCGGTGATGATTGCCCTATGATCAGTCAGCGAGCCACACCCTTCCGCATCATCCTCGGAGCCCTTGCTGTTGGGGCACTGCTGGCTCAGCTGCTGATTGTTCCGCAGGTCGCCGCAGAGTACGCCGGCGCCTACCCCGAGGTTGCGTACCTGGCGCCCCCGTACGTCACGGCAATCGTGATTGCCATCGGCGGTTTCGAGGTGGCCTTGCTGGCGTCCTGGCAGCTGCTTTCGGCCGCGGTGGCGGGCAACGTGTCGACCAATCGGTCAAAGCGATGGGCCACCGTCATGGCGGCTTCGCTATGCTTCATGTCGCTGATCTTTGCAGGCGTTTTTGTCCACGCTGGAAGCGTCGCAAACGTCGGCGGACCACCGATGTTGTTCGGACTGCTGGTCTCTCTCGCCCTTGTGCCCGCTGCGTTCAGTGTGAGAGCCAAGGCACTGGGGTTTCTAATGGGAAACGACGTCCACGAACGTGCTGTCGCGTGACTGGAATGCCCCGGGCCTGCGCTCCCGGGTAACGACGTCTTTTCCTCCGGTGAGCCGGCACCGCCGTCGTCCTGAAGGATCGGTACGACGGCGGTGCCCGGCTCCGGCGGCTGCGGTTACCGCTCCGGGTAAAACTTTCGGCCGTTGACCCGTTCGGAGGCGCCTACCCGGTCCAGGTAAGGGGTGATGCCGCCCAAATGCAGCGGCCAGCCCGCACCCATGATCATGCACAGGTCGATGTCTTCCGGCGCGGCCACCACGCCTTCTTCCAGCATGAGCCCGATCTCCTCGGCGAGGGCGTCCTGGGTACGCCGCAGCAGCTGCTCGGAGCTGCTGGGGGAGTCTCCGAACTCCAGCAGCGCCAGGGTCGACTCGGGAATCACCTGCCGGCCGTCGTCGTCGGTGATCCAGAGGGACGTGATGCCGTGGTCGATGAGCCGCTGCTGGTTGGCGGAGACCCGGAAGCGGTCGCCGAAGGCCGCATTCAGCGACTCGGTGACATGCTGGGCCACCGGGATGCCGACCATGGCCAGCAGGGTGAACGGGGTCATCGGCAGGCCCATGGGCCGGAGCGCGTTGTCGGCAATGTCGGCGGGCGTGCCCTCGTCGAAGGCGTTGGCCACTTCCCCCATCAGCCGCAGCAGCACGCGGTTCACCACGAAGGCGGCCGCATCCTGGACCAGCACGGTGGTCTTCTTGAGCGCCTTGCCCAGGACAAAGGCGGTGGAGAGCACTTCGTCGCTGGTCTTCGGCGCCCGGACGATTTCCAGCAGGGGCATGACGGCCACGGGGTTGAAGAAGTGAAAGCCGACCACGCGTTCGGGATGCAGCAGGTCCGCTGCCATCTCCGTGACCGACAGCGATGAGGTGTTGGTGGCGAGGATGCAGTCCTCGGAGACCACCGCCTCGACCTCGGCGAAGACCTGCTTCTTGACGGCCAGTTCTTCGAACACGGCCTCAATCACAAAGTCGGCGTCCGAGAACGCTTCCTTGGAGGCCGAGCCGGTGACCAGGGCCTTGGTGCGGTTGGCAGCGTCGGCCGAAATGCGCTGCTTGGCCAGCAGCTTGTCCACTTCGGCGTGGACGTACTCCACGCCCTTGTCCACCCGGGCCTGGTCGATGTCCGTCATGACCACCGGAACCTTCAGCTGGCGGGCGAACAGCAAGGCCAGTTGGCTGGCCATCAGGCCGGCGCCGACCACGCCCACCTTGGTGACAGGCCGGGCGAGCTTGGGGTCCGGTGCGCCGGCCGGCCGCTTGGAACGCTTCTGCACCAGCTCCAGGAAGGCGTATACCGTGTCGCGGAAATGCGGGGTCTGCATCAATTCCGCCAGCGCCTCGACTTCAAGGTCGGCTGATTCCTGCTGGCTCTTGCCCCGGCCGGCGTCCAGGACGTCCAGCACCTTGGCCGGTGCCGGCGCGGCGTTGGACGTCTTGGCCTCCACGAACTTCCGACCGGCCGCGATGGCCTTGTCCCAGTCCGCGTCGGTGGCCGCGGAGGTCTCGGCGCGGCGGTCCGCGACCA
>NZ_JBNHGF010000008.1:0-25914 GCF_059091005.1 Arthrobacter sp. Y3223164 | reverse complement strand
TCCGCCGCGGTGTGTCCCAGCGAGGGGACCACGCCGTGGCCGGCGAGCAGTTCCACGAGTTCGTCGGCGCCGGGCAGTTCCGGCGCGTACGTCATGGTGCGCAGGAAGCCGCGGCCGCCGGCGAGCAGCTCCCGTGCCAGGCCGAGGTCCGGTTCCAGCAGCCAGCGTGGGTCCTGGGCGCCGCAGCGTGCAGGTGACAGGAACGGCCCCTCCACGTGGATGCCCGCTATCTCGCCGTCGGCGGCGATCCGCGAGAGGACGTCGAGTCCGCCGAGCAGATCCGGGGGCGGAGCGGTCACCAGGCTCGCCAGCAGGGTGGTGGTGCCAACAGCATGGATGCCGGCCGCCGCGCGGCGCGCGTCCGCTTCGGGGGCGGTGGTGAAATCGACGCCGAAGGCACCGTGGCAGTGCAGGTCGACCAACCCGGGGATCACCCTCTGGCCGGCGGGGACGTCGACGACGGTGTCCGCCTCGCCGGGCGGCAGGGCCTCCGCCGGACCGACGTAGCTGATCTCCGCGCCGGACACCGCAACGGCTCCGTCCCGCAGTTCACCCTCGCCGGTGTGGATTCTGCCCCTGAGGATTGTCCGGCCGCCCGGCAGCGGAGCCCGTTCCGCTTCGCGGAACGGGACGGGGGAGCCGTTGGTGCTGCCGGCGCCCTGGCGTGTCATGGCGGAATCGGGGCCTATCTGGCGGAAAACCGGGAACCCGCCTCGACATCGGTGAGGACGGTGACGTCCGGGTGCAGCTGGAGCACCGAGGCCGGGCAGCCGGGGTCGACGGGCCCGGTCAGCGCGCGGTGAAGGATGTCGGCCTTGTCCCGGCCCTGCACCAACAACAGCAGCCGCCTGGCATCCAGGATGGTGCCCAGGCCCTGCGTGATGCAGCGGGTGGGGACGTCGTCGAGCGACGGGAAGAACCGGGCATTGGCCCGGCGCGTCGTCATCGTCAGCTCCTCGACCCGGGTCCGGGAATCCAGGGCCGAGCCGGGCTCGTTAAAGGCCAGGTGACCGTTGTGGCCGATGCCCAGGATCTGCAGGTCGATCCCGCCCGCCGACGCGATGGCCGCTTCATAGTCCGCCGCGGCCCGGTCCACATCGGCCCGGTCGGCGTCCGGCAGCAGGACCGACGCCCGGTCGAGCCCCAGCGGCCGGATCACTTCCCGGTCGATCACCTGCGCGTAGCTCTCCGGGTGCCCGGCCGGAAGTCCCACGTATTCGTCCAGCGCGAACCAGCGGACCCCGGACAGATCCAGGCGGCGCCGCGCCAAGGACTGATACAGCGGCAGCGGCGAAGACCCGGTGGCCAGCCCGATGACGGGACGGGGCAGCTCGTCGAGGAGGCCGGCAACGATGTCGGCGGCCAGCGCGCCGATGTCTTCAGCGTCGTGGTGCGAAACCTGGAGCTTGCGTTCCTGCTCGGCCAACGGGGTCATAGGAGTCCTGTCTGTCGGATGAGTCCGCCTTGACGGATGCGCGCCGCGCTGCACGTGCTTTGCGGCAAGGGCAAGTCAAACTTCATGCGCTTTTCCTTGTGGGACGGGTCGGAGCCTCCGGGTGTGTGCCGTCAGGGCTGGCACCCCGGAGAAACGTTGGAGCAAGATTACCGGATGCTACCGGCCCAAACCGGTAGATGCGGGCGCACCATGCCGAGAGCGAATTCCAACGTTTGCGCACGGCGCATGTGTCAGAGCACGACGTCGAAGCCCGCCTCGGGCGACAGCGTTCCGTTGGCCTGCACTTGGACGAGGTGCCGGCCGGGGTAATGCATGCGCGTGGTCATCTGGCGGAAGGCGTGGGCTTTGCGGAACTGCCGGGCCTCGCCCGCGGCGAGGTCGGCCACCGCCAGCTTGAAGACCTTCGGAGCCAGCGAACCGTTGGCCTTGACGTAGTGGACCACATAGTCCACCGCCACGCGGGCCGGGGTGGCCGCTTCATTGCGGATCTCGACGGCGAAGGCGAGCTCCCCGGGCAGGTGGACAGTGTCCCGTTCGAGTTGCGGGACGGCCACCGAGAGGGCGTTGGAGGTGAAACCCAGCGCTGCGAGCGCACCGGGATGGGCCTTCTTCACCAAGGTGCGCAGCCCGTGCCGTACCACCCGGGCGGTGTGGGCACCAGGGGCGGCGTTCCACCGGGCCGCGGTCGCCACCACGTCCTCCGGGGCGTGGCGCGAGACATCGTTCAGGTGGTTGGCCACCGAGCGGCGGACGGCGTCGCTCTCGTCCTGGAACAGCTCGTCGAGGATCGGCAAGGTGGATGCCGGCCGGTCGACGATGCCGGGTACCCGGACGGCCCACGGCAGGTACGGCCGTGTCCCTTCGCTGGCCAGCCGCCGCACCTGGCCATCCGGGTGGGCCGTCCAGTCCCGGATGATTCCCAGCGCCCGGTCCAGGTCCTGGATCAACAGCCGGCGGATGGCGAACTCGCTCGTCATCCGCGGAGTCAGTTCCGCGAGCAGTGCAATTGCGTCGTCGAAGGCCGGCTGGCTCCCGTCTTCCAAGGCGCGGGTTACGGCAGCCTCGCCTACCGGCCAGAGCATCCAGCCGGTGAAGGCGCCGTCGTCCAGCGCCGCGCGGATCACGGCGGCGGCCGGTTCGTAGCCGGTAACCAGGTCTACGAGGAGCGCTTCCGCCAGCACGTCGGCGCGGGCTCGCAGGGGCAGCGGCTCAAGCCGACCTCCCGCTTCCCGGAGCGCCGGCCACGCAGATTGGTCGCCGGTTCCGGCCAGGCAAGTGCGCAGTTGCTCGACGGCGGCCGGCCCCAGCAGGTCGTTCATGATTCCCATGCGGTCCTCCGGGTCGGGCCAATAAGCTTTCGGAAGCCAGCCTATGGCTCTTCGGGCAGGTGGGACCGCCGCCGTGCTCCTCCGTGGTCACCTCAGGGACCGTCGTTGTCCTGAATTATGCCTAAAGGGTGTTCGGGGCCACGGTCGGGCACTAGAGTCACCTGACATGGACATCATCCTGGTACCCGGCTTCTGGTTGGACGCGTCCTCGTGGGCGGAGGTGACCCCGCCGTTGGTCTCGGCCGGGCACCAGGTACACCCGTTGACGCTGCCCGGACTGGAAGCGCCGGATGCGCCGCGGTCGGGCATCGGACTGCGCGACCATATCGACGCGACCGTCAAGGCAGTGGACGGCTTGGACGGGCCGGTGGTCCTCGTGGGCCACTCCGGCGGCGGGGCCATCATCCACGGCGTGGTGGACCAGCGGCCGGACAGGATTGCCCGTGCTGTCTACGTGGACAGCGGGCCGCTGGGCGAAGGCGGCGTGATTAATGACGAGCTGCCCGCCGAAGGGGACGAGGTGCCGTTGCCGGACTGGGGCCTCTTCGAGGAGGAAGACCTGGTGGACCTCGACGAGGGGCTCCGCGCCGCGTTCCGTGCCCGAGCCATCCCGCAGCCAAGGGGCGTCGCCTCCGATCCGCAGCACCTCTTTGACGAGCGGCGTTTTAACGTGCCGGTCACGGTGATCACCTGCGAGTTCACGCCCGAACAGCTGCAGGGCTGGATCGACGCCGGCGCACTTCAGGTGGTTGAACTGGCCAGAATCCGGGACGTGGAGTACGTGCACCTGCCCACGGGGCACTGGCCGCAGTTCACCAAACCGGCCGAGCTCGGCGAAGCCATCCTGGCCGCCGTGACCAAGACCGTTGAGGCAACCGGGGCTCAGTGAGCACGGCCAAACTGCTGCCCGCCGTCGAGGCAGCGCTCGCCGGGAACGGGCTCGCTTACGAGGTCCTCGACTGCGACCCGGATCTGGCGGACACGGCGGCGTTTTGTGCGCATTACGGCTTCGCTTTGGAGCAGTCGGCCAACACCATCTTGGTGGCGTCGAAGAAGGTGGAACCGGCCAGGTACGCGGTGTGCGTGGTGCTGGGGACCGCCCGGCTGGATGTGAACAAGACGGTCCGCGAACTGATGGGCGTCAAGCGCGCGTCCTTCGCCGACGCGGAGACCACCCGGGCGGTGACCGGCATGGAGATTGGGGGAGTGACAGCCGTCGGGACCTCCGGCCACCCGATCTACATCGACGCCGCCGTGCTGGACCAAGAACGCGTGGTGATGGGCGGCGGCAACCGCTCCAGCAAGCTGCTGCTCAAGCCGGAGGAGCTGGCCAAGCTGCCCGGCGCCGTCGTGGTTGAAGGGCTGGCGAAGCCCGGCGTGCCGCTCAGCGCCACCGGCAGTTCAGGGACCGGGTAGCCGAGGCTTCCCTAATCTTGGCTTGCCTTACCTTGCTGGCGGGGATACAAACCGGCGCCTAATCTGGTGCCATGGGACTCACAGGAAAACTCGCAGAAGCGTTTAATGACCAGGTCACGCTGGAACTCCAGGCCTCCGTGGTCTACCGCCAGCTCGCCATCGAGATGGATGCCATCGATTTGCCCGGGATCGCCGGCTGGTTCCGCGCCCAGGCCGAGGAAGAGGTGGTCCACGCGAACAAGTTCATCGAGCACATGATGGACCGCGGCGCCCACCCCAAGATCCAGGCGATCACGGCTCCGACAATTTTCGCCGAGACCGTACTGCAGGCGTTCGAAGCTTCGCTGGCACACGAGAAGAAGGTCTCGGAGTCGATCCGCGACCTGTACCGGCTCGCCCAGCAGGAGGGCGACATTGACTCCATCCCGCTGCTCAACTGGTTCGTCGACGAGCAGTTGGAGGAAGAAGCCACGGTCGGTGAGATCATCGGCCGGGTCAAGCTGGTCAACGACGACGGGCCCGGCCTGCTGCGCCTGGACGAGCAGCTCGGTTCCCGCACCGGCGAAGCCAGCAGCTAGCAAAGCGACAGGCGGCGTCGGTGCCCAGGCGGGCGCCGGCGCCGCCTGCTCGTGTCTGCCATCAAACGTGCTGGTCGACGATGACCGGGTTGCCGTCCGGGTCCTGTAGAACAAAGCTGGCAGGACCGGTGGTTGCCTCGTCTGCTTCCGACAGGAATTCCACGCCCTCCGCTTTCAGCTGCCGCTGGAGGTCGCGCACATCTGCGAATGAGTCAAGGGTCTGGGCGTCCTGATTCCAGCCCGGGTTGAAGGTCAAGGCGTTCTTGTCGAACATTCCCTGGAAGAGTCCGATGACGGCCTCACCGTTTTTCAGGATCAGCCAGTTCTGCGTGATATCACCGCCGTGCTTGCTGAACCCGAGCTTTTCGTAGAACGCGGCGGAAGCCGCAATGTCCTTCACTGCGAGGCTGAGCGAAAAAGCGCCGAGTTGCATGTGTTGCTCCATTCTCCGAAATCCTGGACTTCTCGCATCATAGCCACGGGGTGTCCGGGGTGGAGCACATAGACGAACGGACCCCGGGCCCGGACAGCGGGAGCGACTACCATGCTCCGGCGGCCCGGAGCTAGGGCTCCGGGTTGTGCCGGTGGTCCTTCCGGTCGCGGACACGCTGCTCGTGCTCCAGTCGGCGGTGTTCCTCGCGCTGGTGTTCGAGTGATATGAGCTCCGGATGGTTCAGCCGAGAATGCTGGCGGCCGTAGAGGAAGTAGATGGCGAAGCCGATAAGCAGCCAGACAGCGAAGCGCACCCATGTGAGCGTGGTCAGGTTCAGCATCAGCCAGAAGCACAGCACCGCGGAGAGAATCGGCACCACGGGCGAGCCCGGGACACGGTAGGCGCGGGGCAGATCCGGCCGCTTCCTCCTGAGCACGACAATGCCGATGCTCACCAGCACGAAGGCCGAGAGGGTGCCGATGTTGATCATTTCTTCCAGAACGTCCACGTTGGTGAAGCCCGCCACCAGGGCAACCAGGGCCCCGGCCAGGATCTGCACCCGCGCCGGGGTTTTTTGATGCTCGGTGGTGTGGCTGAGCCATCGCGGCAGCAGGCCGTCACGGCTCATCGCGAAGGCAACCCGGGCGAGGCCCATCAACAGGACCATGATGACGGTGGTGAGCCCGATCAGGATGCCGATCGAAATGACCTGCGCGGCCCAGTCCGCCCCGACTCCGATGAACGCCGTGGCCAGCGAAGCCTCGTCGGCTTCCGCCAGCTCCCGGTAGGACACCATGCCCGTCAGGGCCAGGGTGACGAGGATATACAGGACGGTCACGATTGCCAGGCCGCCGAAAATGCCCCGCGGCAGCGTCTTTTGCGGGTTTCGCACCTCTTCGGCGCTCGTAGCCACGACGTCGAATCCAATGAAGGCGAAGAACACCAGTGCAGCACCCGCCAGGATGCCCACCACGCCGTACTGCTGGGGCTCGGCGCCGCTGAGGAAGGAGAACAGCGACTGCGTCCAGACGTTCCCCCCGGCGCTCGCCGTGGCGACCGGCTCCGGCACGAACGGCGTGTAGTTTTCTGCCCGTACGTACGTGAAGCCGACAACGATCACGAACAGGACAATGGCAACCTTGATGATGGTGAAGACATTGTTTACCCGCGCCGACAGCTCGGTGCCAAGAACCAGCAGGGTCGTGAAGACGGCAACGATCAGCAGCGGGCCCCAGGTGAGGTCCAGGCCGAAGACATTCACCGTGGTCGGGACATTGATGTCGAAGAGCAGGAAGACGTTGCTGAGATAGATCCCCCAATACTTCGCGATGACGGCCCCCGCCGTGAACAGCTCCAGAATCAGGTCCCAGCCGATGATCCAGGCCAGCAGTTCGCCCAGGGTCGCGTAGGTATAGGTGTAGGCGCTGCCGGCCACGGGAATGGCTGACGCGAACTCGGCGTAACACATGATGGCCAGCGCGCAGGTGATGGCCGCCAGCACGAAGGACACGGTCACGGCCGGGCCTGCGTAGCTGCCGGCGGCCTTCGCGCCGACGGAGAAGATGCCCGCCCCGACGGCGACTGCCACACCGAGGACCATCAGGTCAAAGGTGCTCAGCGTGCGCTTCAGCTCGCGCCCTGGCTCCGTCATGTCCGCAATGGACTGCTCGATTGATTTGGTCCGAAAGAGGCTCATGGGACCAGTATTCTCAGGATGGCCTACCCCGAAAACCCCACCCCGGGCTGAGGGGGCGAACAGCCCGGGAACCGGTAGGGGATGGCGCCTCGGAGCCAATCCGGGCCGCGCACGGCAGTGTTATGACGGGAGGATGTAGCGGCCCGCCATGAGGGCGGGACGCGGGCGAAGCAGGTCAGCCGACGGCAACCAGACCCGGCGGGTTGGCTGCGGCCCCGCTGGTCGGTGCCGGGAGGGCGGAGGCGCATGTTCCGGCAGCTGCGGCAACCAGTTCGGCAGGTACTCCGGAGGCCAGCGCGGCGGCTGTCTGCTCTTGGAAGACGGCCTTCGCCTGGTCCAGGGCCCATTCCGCCGCCTCGACCTGTCCCGCCCGCACGGTAACGGCCTCCAGCGCTTTCTTCTGCCCGGGTGTCAGGTCGGAAGCTGTCTGGACCTGGCCTCCAGGCAGTTCGGCTGTTGCAGCTGGCTGTCCGGTATAGATCGTGGAGTCCAACTCCGCGATCGACAGGGGCAGCGTATTGGTATCGGTCACGGAATCCATCGATGTCCCTTTCCAAGGGAAAAAGGCAGCGCTTGGTCGCTCGGTGAGAGAGCGCGTGCTGCGTTCTGGAGACAGACAGACCTGCCTCCTAAATCGAAGCCTACAGCACCGTTGCAATACGACAGATGCCGGGGCCGGGCTTGGCCCGGGCAGAGCGGCTCCACGGCAACCTGGCTGCGGCTTATCCTTCAGGGGTCGTACGGGTTGGCCTTTCGACGGGGCAGCGCGGTGCCGGCTGGGTCGCCGCCACCGCGCCGGGCAGAAATAAAGGCCTATTCTGCTCTCCGGTGTGGATAAACCATTGACCTCAGGAAGATCAGTTTGCTTATAATTCTGCATGCCTGATCTATCCAAGTGGCACATGCCCCGGCTTCTCTCCACAGCCGCGAGGCTTGTCGAATACGAGTGGAACGAGCGGCTGGCCTCCCTCGGCTTGACCCATGCGGGTGCGACTGTCCTGGAGATCCTTGCCGTGGAGGGGGCAATGGCCCAAGCACAACTGGCGAAGCGGGTGCGGGTGCAGCCACAGACCGTTGGCAAGACCCTGGCACGGCTGGAAGCGACTGGTCACATATCCCGCGTCCGCGGCGAGAACGACCGGCGCGAGCAACGGGTCAACATCTCCGAAAGCGGCAAGGAGACCTTCCACCAGGTGGTGAAATTGGGACAAGAGCTTCTGGGCGAGGACGACGAGACCGAGCAACTCAAGAATCAACTCATCGGTGTCGTCCGGGACCTCGGCAACGACAGGTTCGGCACCAAGAGGCCTTTGCGCCCCGGCTAAACCGGCGGACCAACGACGGAACCTTTTCCGTGGCTGGTGCGGTTGGGCCTCCGATGATCTTGACCGATGGCCGTGGAGCACGGACGCCCTCAGCCTGGCGGATTAGCTGAAGGGAATGGTCTGAATACCAGTTGAAAGCCGTCGTCGAACTGGAAACGGCTGACCCCGATCTTGTACACCGGCTCAAGGTTCTCCGGGACCAGCACCTCGGACGGTGTGCCGGCAGCAACCACCCGGCTTTCGTTGAGTAGCAGGACGCGGTCGCAGTAGGCAGCAGCGAGGTTGAGGTCGTGCAGGACCACGACGACGGCATGGTTGCTGGTCCCCGCCAGGTCGCGCACCAGCTTGAGGATCTCGTGCTGATAGCGGATGTCCAGATGGTTGGTCGGTTCGTCGAGCAGCAGGTGCGTCGCTTCCTGCGCCAGCGCCCGGGCGATCAAAACACGTTGCCGTTCCCCGCCGGAGAGCAGGTCGAAGCCCTGGTCCGCCCGGCCCAGCATGCCGACCCGTTCCAGTGCGCGGGCCGCGGCCTGTTCGTCCCGCGCCTTACGCCGGCCCAGCCGCGGTTGGTGCGGGGTGCGGCCGAGCAGCACCATGTCGGAAACCAGCAGGGGCAGGTCGCCCGGTGTCTCCTGCACGACCACTGAGACCGTCCGGGCGCGCTCCTGCGCGTTGAGCTGGCGCAGTTCCTTATGGTCCAGCATGACCGTTCCGGTGTGCGGGGCCAGCGATCCGTACAGGATCCGCAGCAGGGTGCTCTTGCCGCTGCCGTTCGGTCCCACCACGCCCAGGACTTCGCCGTGCCGGGCGTGGAGGTCAACGCGATCCAGGACGTCGCGGGAGCCGTAGGAGAAGGAGATGCCGGAGCCGGAAATCACTGGCCGAACCGCTCGACGATCCGCTCGAGTCCGGTGACCGACAGCGGTGACGGCGGCTCGGTGAAGTTGAACAGTTGCACGAGGATGTCGTCGTTGGCCACCGCGGTCATGGAGGAGGCTCCCTTCGAAGATGTGACGGCGTCGGCCACTCTGCTTGGGTCCCCGGCGGAGTGGAGCAGGATCAGGACATCGGGGTTGCGGCCGATGAGTTCCTCGCGGGTGACCTCGAAGACCCGCTGGTCGACGTCGTTGAAAACGTTTTTCAGCCCGGCGGCCTCCAACTGCGGTTGGGCCATGGACCTTGTGCCGTAGGCGTAGGTGCTTCCGCCGCCGACCGTCGGGTAAAGGACGGCCGCAGTGCGGCGGCCGGTGTTGGCCGTCTCGGAGGTGATCTGCTCCACCTGGGCCTTGAGCTCGCGGGCTGCTTTTTCGGCCCGTTTTTCGACGCCGAAGATCTTGCCGTAGGTGCGCAGCTGATCCGCAACGGTGCTGAACCCCGGGGTTTCCGAGGCGTTGGGGCAAAAGGACGGTTCCTGCAGCATGGGGATGCCCGCGGCGGCTAGTGTTTCACGGTTAAGGTTTTCGGCCGTACCGAGGACCAAGTCCGGTTGCTGCGCCAACACGACTTCCTGCGAAATCTGCAGGTGGCCCGTGGTGTCCAGGCGGTCGGTCAAGAGCGGAATGCGGGCGAGTTCGTCTTGCGTGGCCGGGTCGAAGTATTCGGCCGGGTAGACGCCTGCGCGGGCCACTACTGTGTCCATGACACCGAGTGCGGCCAAGTAGGAGACCGGTGAACTGTCCAGCATGACAACCCGTTCCGGCGGCGCGTCCAGGGTGACCGCGGCGCCGCAATTGGTGATGGTCAGCGGGTAGCCATCGGCCTCGGGTGCTGCAGGTGTCCCGGCGTTCCCGGAAGTCCCGGCGCAGCCGGCCAGGCCGAGGGCGATTGCCGCCGCGGCTGCAGCGGACAGCAGGTGGGCGGCAGCTTTCATGAGATTCTCCTCGGGCTAGTGGATGTGGGCGATAACGCGGACGTGGGGTGACGCTCAGCCCGCCGGGCGCATCCTGCGGATGAGGTAGAGCAGGAAGGGAGCGCCGATGAAAGCCGTGATGATCCCGATCGGCAACTCCTGCGGCTGCAGCAGCATCCGTGCGAGCAGGTCGGCCCAGATCAGGAAGATTGCGCCGAGCAGGGCAGAGACCGGGATGACCCGGGAGTGGGTGGCACCGACCAGCCTGCGGGCGAGATGCGGAACTACCAGTCCAACGAATCCGATCGATCCGGAGGCAGCGACGACCACACCGATGCACAGGGAGATGATGATCAGCAGCTGGGTGCGGAACCGGCCGGGTGCAACGCCGACAATGTGAGCGGTTTCGTCGCCGATGGCCAGCGCGTCCAAGCGCCTTCCGGCAAGGGTCAGCAGGCAGCTGGTAATCAGGACCACCACGACGACGATGGCCAAGGGGCTTCCCCACTGGGCCAAAGCCAGGGACCCAAGCAACCAGAACATGACGGACCGGGCGCCCTCTGCCGAGCCGGAGGCGAAGACCAGAAAGCTGGTCACGGCGGTCAGCGCGTATCCGATCGCAACGCCGGCCAGCAGCAGCCGCATTGAGGTCACTCGTCCGGCCGAGCGCGCGATAAGGAAGACCATCATCGACGCGGCCAGCGCGCCGATGAAGGCGCTGGCGGGCAGGGCGTGTTCGCCCACCCCCAGACCGACGCCGAACAGGATCATGGCTGCCGCACCGCTGGAGGCTCCGGAATTGATGCCGAGCAGGTAGGGGTCGGCCAGCACGTTGCGCACCATTGCCTGCAGCGCTGCTCCGCACACCGCCAATCCGGCACCTACGACGCATCCGAGCAGCACGCGAGGCATCCTGACGTCCCAGACGATCGTCGAGGCTGTCGGATCGGGCTGATACCCGGACGGCTGGCCCGGCATATGCGACAGGATCACTTGGACCACGGTCGCGGTATTCAGCATGACAGGCCCGGTCGCCACAGACAGCACCATTCCGGCGACGAGAAGCGCGGCCAGCGCCACTACCCAGAAGAGATGACGACGCCGGAGCCTTGCCCGCAGCAGCGGGTCCGCGCCGCGTGGGGTCTGGCCGTCGCGCACGTCGCGTGCGCGTGGGGTAGGGTCCGATGACGGAAAGATGATCAGTGCCTCCAACAAGGCTGGGTCAGTACTTGCGAAGATTCAGTGGTTGCTGGCCGAACCAGCGGTGGCGGAGCAGGTCGACGGCGGCGTGCAGCATGGCGTTCAGCGTGTCGGTGCTGCGGGACAGGGCGCGCAGGGCGAATCCGGGGCCGTTGAGCAGAGACAGGCCGAGCTGCCCGCCGGGATCCATGGGGGCCAACCGGTCCTGCAGCTCGCGCACCAGGTCGCCGTCCACCCGCGGGTCCACCACGAGCATCGAGCCCAGGTGCGAATAGTCTTCGAGGAAAAGCATGCTGGAGAGCGGCGCGTCCGGATCGCCGGGGCGGATCAGCAGGTTGTCCAGGGCGAGCAGGCGGCCGTCGCGGTAGATGTCGTTGCGGATGCGCACCTCCTCGTACCGGAAGGGCCTGCCGTCCGGGGACCAGCCGGGAGTGACCACGTCACACATCACCAGGGAGGAGTCCGCGGCGAGCTCGACGACGGTCTCCTGGCGGTAGGTGGCCTCCCGGTACGCGATGAGCTGGTCGGGCAGGTACTCCAGGCTGGCGCCGGGGCCGAGGCGGAACCGGGTGCGCTGCACGGCCGGTTCGCCCGGCGTCCGATAGATCTTGGTGGCGGACTGGGTGGTCAGCAACAGGCGGGCCTGGTCCTCGACCTGGACGTCGACCTCGTAGACATCCCCGCCAAGGTAGCCGCCGCCCGGATTCACGATCGTGTAAGCGACCTGCGCGGACGCGTCCAGGTAATGCGGTCGGATAACCCGCAGCGCGCCCTGGTGGTATTGCGAGGTGGCGACGCCGCGGCCGCCGCGCAGGCCCACCGTCAGGCGCAGCTCACCGGTGGGAAGCTGCACGCCCGCCGGCTGGGCCGCGCTCACTGCGCCAGGTCCTGCATGAGCACGTCGCGGCGCAGCCAGTCGATGACCTTGTCCAGGCCCTCGTCCGTCTTCAGGTTGGTGAAGCAGAACGGCTTGTCTCCACGGAATTCCTTCGAGTCGGACTCCATGACCGACAAATCTGCACCCACGTGCGGCGCCAAATCGGTCTTGTTGATGATGAACAGGTCCGATTTGATCATGCCCTGGCCGGCCTTGCGCGGGATTTTTTCGCCCTGCGCCACGTCGATGATGTAGATGGAAAAGTCCACCAGTTCCGGACTGAACGTCGCCGAGAGGTTGTCGCCCCCGCTTTCGATGAACACGACCTGCAGGTCCGGGTGCCGCTTGATCAATTCCTCCACGGCGGAGGAGTTCATCGAGGTGTCCTCGCGGATGGCGGTGTGGGGGCAGCCGCCGGTTTCGATGCCGATGATCCGGTCCAGCGGCAGCACGCCGTTGGCGGCCAGAATCTTCGCGTCTTCAATGGTGTAGATGTCGTTGGTGATGGCGGCCATGGAGATTTCGCCGGACAGGTGCCGGGTCAGGCGTTCGACCAGCTGGGTCTTGCCGGCGCCGACGGGGCCGCCGATACCGATCTTGATGGGTTCCATTGTCTTACTCCTTGTTCCGTGGGCCGGCCGCGGTGCGGCCGGGTCTGTTGCGTGCGACGGCGGGTCAGGACATGAACATGCGGGCGCGCTGCCGCTCGTGGCGCATTTGGGCGATTTCCAGTCCCGGGGCGGCGGCGCCGAAGTCGCCGCGTCCCAGTCCGGCGATCCTCGCCGTTGCGACGGTGATCTCCGGATGGGCCTGGCGCAGCACCCGCTGCCCGGCGTCCTGGCCGATCGGGATGCCGCGGATGGCATTCTGCGTCAGCGAGGTCGCCGTCGAAAACAGGTAGGTGCCCAGCAGTTCCGGCAGCGGAACGTGCAGGCTTCGCCCGGCGATGGCGAACGCCAGCGCCGGATGTCCGCTGCATTCGCCGCTCGCGACGTCCTCGCGGTACTGCTCGATCTCGTCGCTGTCGAGGATGACCGAGGCAATCTGGAGCATCCGCGCACCCATTTTCACGCCCGCCTCGCGCACCTGCCGCGGCAGGGCCTGCGCCGCCAGCATCGCGTCCAGCTCCCGCAGTTCCGCCGTCGAGCGGGCTTCCAGGGCCAGCCGGATGGCAAGGCCGTCGCTGTATGTCAGCTGGGTGTGGATGAACTGGCCGAGCCAGACCGCAAAGGTCTTCTCGTCGCGGACCAGCCCGCGTGACAGGAACGTCTCCAGCCCGAACGAGTGGCTGAAGGCGCCCGTGGGCAGGGCGGAGTCGGCCAGCTGCAGCAGGGGCAGCAGGTACGACGACGGGTGGCGCCCGGGTGCCTCAGTGCGTGTGTTCGGCATGTCGAAACGGCACGGGCATGACCCGCTCCTGCCGGGAGTAGGGCACCTGCATGTGCTGCAGGTAGTCTTCGACGGTGTGGTCGTACTGCACCACCATGACCTCCGCCCGGTAGTCGCTTCCGGCGTCGAAAAATTGCGCCTGCAGGTGCCTGTTGCCCAGGCTGTGGGCCACCACGCCCATTTCCCGGATGGTGCGCGGGGCGATCACCAGCACGTCCGTGGGCAGGACGCTGACGACGATGACGTTCGACTCGTCGCGGAACAGGATGTCGCCGTCGCGCAGGTCTCCCGGGGTGGCCAGGCGGATGCCGATTTCGCGGCCGTGATCGGTGGTCACGCGCTGGACGCGTTTGACCAGTTCGCTGCTGGGAAGTGCTACCTTCTCCTCGTGCAGGCCGGCAAGCTCCGTGTGCGGAAGATCGTGCCGGTTGGCGATGACGCGCTCAATAATCATTGACTACGTCCTTTCAAGGTATGGCTCGGTTTAGAACAGGAAGTAGCGCTGGGCCATGGGGAGCACGGTCGAGGGCTCGCAGGTGGCTACTTCACCGTTGACCGTGACGGTGTAGGTTTGCGGGTCGACCTGGATGTCCGGCGTCTCCCCGTTGTACTTCAGGTCTGCCTTGGTCAGGGTGCGGATGCCGTGGGCCGCGCGGACGGTCCGGCGCAGGTTCAGCCGGTCCGGGATGCCCTCGTCGATGGCGATCTTCGGCATGAACGTGATCGAGGACGAGTGCACGGCGCTGCCCAACGCCCCGAAGTTGTGCCGCAGAGTCCGCGGCTGCGGGGTAGGGATGGAACCGTTCGCATCGCCCATGATGGACTGCACGATTTGTCCGCCCTTGATCACCATTTCCGGTTTGACGCCGAAGAAGGCCGGGTCCCAAAGCACCAGGTCCGCGAACTTGCCCACCTCGACGCTGCCGACGGAGTCGGCGATGCCGTGGGCGAGCGCGGGGTTGATGGTGTACTTGGCGACGTAACGCTTGAGCCGGAAGTTGTCGCCGATTTCCGGGTCTTGCTCGAACTTGCCGCGCTGGCGCTTCATGGCATCCGCCACCTGCCAGGTCCGCAGCACCATCTCGCCGGCGCGGCCCATGGCCTGGGCGTCCGAGCTGGTGATCGAGAAGACGCCGAGGTCGTGCAGCACGTCTTCGGCGGCGATGGTCTCCTTGCGGATCCGGGAGTCGGCGAAGGCTACGTCTTCGGGGATGTCCGGGTTCAGGTGGTGGGCGACCATGAGCATGTCCAGATGCTCGTCGAGCGTGTTGGTGGTGTAGGGCAGAGTCGGGTTGGTCGAAGCCGGCAGGACGTTGGGCAGCCCGGCGACGCGGATGATGTCCGGGGCGTGCCCGCCGCCGGCGCCTTCGGTGTGGAAGGTGTGGATCACGCGGCCGTCGATGGCGCGGATGGTGTCCTCCACGAAACCGCATTCGTTGAGGGTGTCCGCGTGGATGGCGACCTGCACGTCGAACTCGTCGGCGATCCGCAGCGACATGTCGATCGAGGAGGTTGTGGCGCCCCAGTCCTCGTGCACCTTGAAGCCGATGGCCCCGGCCCGGATTTGCTCGGCCAGCGGACCGCGCGCGCTGGCGTGGCCCTTGGCAAGCAGTCCGATGTTGATCGGCAGGTCGTCCACCGCCTGCAGCATCCGGCCGATGTGCCACGGCCCCGGCGTCACGGTGGTCGCCTTGGAGGCATCCGACGGCCCGGCGCCGCCGCCGATCAGGGTGGTGACGCCGTTCGCCAGGGCCACCGGCACCTGGTCGGGGCTGATGAAGTGCACGTGCGTATCGATGCCGCCGGCGGTGAGGATCTTGTGCTCCCCGGCGATCACGTCCGTCGCGGCACCAATGGTGATGTCGACGCCGTCGGAGATGTCCGGGTTGCCCGCCTTGCCGATCTTGAAGATGTGCCCGTCCCGCAGTGCCACGTCGGCCTTGTAGATGCCGCTGTAATCCAGCACGACGACGTTGGTGATGACCGTGTCCGGAATATCCTGGTCGCGGGTGCGCTGTCCGTTCTGGCCCATGCCGTCCCGGATGACCTTCCCGCCGCCAAAGACAACTTCCTCGCCGTAGCGGGTGTAGTCGTGTTCGATCTCCAGCAGCAGGTCGGTGTCCGCCAGCCGAATCGCATCGCCGGTAGTCGGCCCGTACATCTCCGCATAGTGCCTGCGGTTCATCTCGAAGCTCATCGCTGTTCCTCCCCGCCGCCGTCGGTCTTCTCCGCGGCAGCTTGCCCGGTCTGCTCCGCGGCCTCGCCGCGTCCGCCCGCCTTCTTGGCGGCGCCGCCGGCCTTGGGGCCGCGGGATTCGTCGACCAGGTCCATGCCGTACGTGGTGTGGAAGCCGGCCGCCTCGACGCCGACGTTGGGCAGGTCGATGTCGTATTCGGCCGCCAGTTCGGGCTCAGCCTCGGCGTTGATGCCGGCGGTGCCGCCGATGGCGTCGGTGTAGGCCGGGGGGACGCTGGCGCCCAGCGACCCGTTCATGTGGTTCCGGAAGCCGTAGACCTCGCGGTTCCCGGCGATCTCCACCAGGTGCACACTGCGCGCATCGCCGGGCTCGAATCGCACGGCCGTGCCCGCCGGAATGTCCAGCCGAAAGCCGCGCGCGGCGACCCGGTCCATATCGAGCGCCGGATTAACCTCGGCGAAGTGGTAATGCGAACCGACCTGAACCGGCCGGTCGCCCCGGTTGGTCACGTTCATGATGCGGGTCTCGGCGCCCTCGTTGCAGATGATGGGCTCGCCGCGCAGGATGTATTCTCCCGGTTTCATGGGTCTCTCCTCAGGCTCAGCGGATCGGGTTATGGACGGTGACCAGCTTGGTGCCGTCGGGGAAAGTGGCCTCGACCTGCACATCGGCGATCATCTCCGCCACGCCATCCATGACGTCGCCGCGGGAGAGGATCGTGGTCCCGTAGCTCATCAGGTCCGCGACGGTCCGGCCGTCGCGGGCGCCCTCGATCAGTTCATAGGTGATCAGGGCCACCGCTTCGGGATGGTTGAGTTTCAGGCCGCGCTGCTGGCGCCTTCGGGCAAGGTCGGCGGCGACCACAATCATGAGTTTTTCGTGCTCACGGGGCGTTAAATGCATGTAGAACTCCCTAGTCCGTAACAAAAAGAAGTGTCCACCCGTTATCTACAACCGGTCAGAGACTAGACCGGGAGGCCCGTGGATAAGGCAAGGATAGCCACGGAGATCGCACCCGGCAAATTGGTGGGAATCCGGTGGCATCACCGCCTCACAATTGCTTGACATCGAGCTTCCCGGTGTCCTTCACACCCGGTCGGCTCGTCCTGCTGAAGCGACCGCGACCAAGGTCACACGGTCTCGGACCGGTAGCCCGGAGCAGGCGGGAGGGCTTCCGCCCCGTCCCACCAAGCGAGCGCGCGCGTGGCGTAGAACGTAAGCCACTTGGACGGCTCACCCGGCGGCACGTCGACGTCGAACCATACGCGGCCGGGGTGGCGGCGTTCCTGCAGCCAGGTGCTGTCCGACTGGCGCGCGGCACGGATCACCTCCACGGCGTCGGCGAGCCGGGGATCGGGAGCCGTGCCGTCGTGGAGCGTGGCCGACCTGAAGTAATCCACGGCATTCAGTGCGCTGTAGAGCCAGCGGAACGGGTAGGCGAAATGCGCGGCCCAAGGCCCGACGGGTTCACCGGTCGACCGGGTGTACAGCAGCCGGCGTTCCAGCAGGTACTCTTCGCCGGCGTGGCGGGCGGCGCGGAGATCGTCCGAGCCCCCGGCGACGGACTCGTAGTACAGCAGCCCTTTCAAGGTGTTGAGTGTGGAATGGAAGGACGAGCGGGTGGAACCTTCGATCCATTCGCAGTTCCAGCCGCCGTCGGGCAGTTGGTGCTCGATGAACCAGGTGGCGATCCCGCCCACGTCCGCACCCAGCCAGGCGCCGTTGGCCAGGGTGAAGGCGTTGATGCAGCAGTCCACCTCGCCGTCCCAGTAGGGCAGGTTCTCGTATTCCCAGCGGCTATTGGCGGCGAGCAGGTCCGCCGTGCCGGCAAGCGCTGTTGCGTCGAGGCCCCAGTCCCGGAGGTAATTGAGCGACCAGGTTGTGGCGGTCCACGGCTGTCCGGCGCCCTCGGCCGCTTCCGGCCCCTGGAAGTCGAAGTCGCTGGGGAAATAGGCCCCGCCGGCCCACTGGCCATCGGGGTCTTGGTGCGCGAGCAGCCGCGCGCCGAAGCCCTCGGTGGCCACGTTCGCTTTTGTCGCGGCCCACCGTTCGGGGGGCGCATGTGCGAGGTCCCGTTCGACCTGCCAGCGCAGTGCCGGATCGGAGTCGAGCAGCCAGCCGACCAACGCCGCCTCGGGCTTCATGATCAACAGAGTAGCGGCCCCCGTAAAAGAACAACATGGCCTCCGCGCCCCGCCCCGCTCGGGGAGGGGAACCGAAGGACTGCGCTGGGCGGGCACGACGTCGTGGCCGGAGACCGCCGCCGCGGAAAAGTGGCCAAAGGCGGTCACAATGGGTGAATGCGATCACAGAGATGGGAGGCCCGGCCGGGGCAGCATGTTGAAGCCACCGATGCCGGACCTTATGGCCAACACGCGAACGGAGCGCCCTGATGAAGACACTGATTCCCGGATTGCCGCTGAATATTACCGACCTGACACTCGACCATCTGCCCGTGCCGGCTGCCCAAGTGGCCGAGGGCGCGCCGACTACCGGCCTGCATGGCCTGGGCCGGCTGGGCGACCTCGGCGTTGGAGTCTGGGAAATGTCCACCGGCAGCATGAACGATACGGAAGCCGACGAACTGTTTCTGGTCGTCTCCGGCAGCGCCACCGTGGAATTCCACCACGACGACGCCCATGACGCCGCCGGGACGGCGGTCCCGTTGGCCCCAGGCTCGCTGATGCTGCTGTCGGCAGGGATGCGCACCACGTGGACGGTGCACGAAACCCTGCGGAAGCTCTATCTCACGCCAGAGCGGGAGTCATCCGACGCGGAGTGATGCATCGGACTGCTCCGTCCAGCCGGTCGGCTTCTCCGTCGAAGATGGTCTTGAAGCAGTGTGCGGCGGCCGTCCGAGCCTTGCGAGAGAAGGAAGGCGACGTCGGTGCCCGGGTGAGCACCGACGTCGTCCCATAATCCCCGAAGCTACTTGACCTTGTCCTTGAGGAACTGCACGGACCGGCTCCAGGCGAGCTTGGCCTCCTCGGGACGGTAGTTGCCCTGCGGGTTCTCGTCGTTGTGGAAGGCGTGCGGGGCGTCGTAGAAGTAGTAGGTCACTTCCGCGCCGGACTCGCGGCGGATCTGCTCCTCCTGCGCCTTGGCCTTCTCCACCGGGTAGGACTTATCCTGTTCGCCGTAGTGGCCCTGGATGGCGGCGCGGACCCCTTCGTACGATGTGGGCACGCCCTGGCCGACGCCGTAGAACGGCACGGCCGCGCTGATGCGCTCTCCCTGCTGCGCGGCCAGCGCCAGCACAAAGCCGCCGCCCATGCAGAAACCGATGGCACCCACCGTGGAACTGGTGACTGACTCGTGGGCCAGCAGGTAGTCCACGGCGCCGGCCAGCAGCCGGGCGCCTTCCTCTTCCGGCAGCTTGGACATCATCGCGGCGGCTTCCTTGCCGTCGTGGGCGATGCGTCCACCGTAGAGGTCCGGTGCCAGCGCGACAAAACCTTCGGCGGCGAGGCGGTCGGCAACATCGCGGATGTGGTCCACCAGGCCCCACCACTCCTGGATGACGATGACGCCGGGGCCCGACCCGGACTCGGGCACGGCCAGATAACCATGGGCCTCGGTGCCTGCTGATTCGAAGGTGACGTTCTGGTACGTCGGGTTGTCGGCCAAAGTCCTACTCCTGATCACTCGGGGGCATTCGTTGCCAGTCTAGGACAGCGGCGCATGTTGTCGTGCTTGCCGGGCGGCGGAGGGCCCGTGGCATGGCCAAGCCGGTTGTCGGGGCGGAGAATCGGTCTATGGAACAGCTGAGGAAGACTTTCACCGCCCTTTCGATTGCTGCCGGGCTGGCCGTTACACTGTCGGCCTGTGACGCCACCGGAGACGACATATCCCAGCCCGAACCCGGCCAGGCCCAGCCGGCCGAAAGCCCGGCCGGGGCCGGCAACCCGAGCCCTGGCGGCACCGGATCTGCCATGCCCGGTGAACGCAATGCGCGGGCCGCGGTCGAAACCGCGGTGAATGCCGTCCGCGGCAGTTCCGCGATCGAACTCGACTACAGCGACCGGCTTCAGGCCTGGGAGGTGGACGTCTTCGACGTCGATGCCGAGCTCGAGGTACAGGTCTCGCCGGACGGCAGCGAGGTGCTTGAGCAACGGGAATCCGGGGGTGCCGAACCGGAGCAGGCCCGAGAGTTGGAGCAAACCAGGGTTTCCATGTCCGAGGCCCTTGTCACCGCCGCGGAAGCCGAACCGGGGAACGTGGACGAAGTGACGCTGGGGGATGAGGACGGCCTCCCGGTGTGGGAGATCGAGATCGACCGCGGAGACGGCTCCAGCGCCGACGTGTTGATCGACGCCGTCACCGGTGAGCAGATCCGCTAGAGGGCGAACCTTTCGAAGGCCATTCAGGTGCATAATTGCCCTCGGGAATGATGCTCCTTGTACCCGGGGCCGAATCTGTCGTGGTGGCCACCTCTTATGCCCATGCCTGCTGGCTGTAGTGCACGGCGCGTCCGCCCACCATGGTCATGGCGGCAGCCACGGTGTGCAGGTCTTCTGAAGCCAGATCGAAGGGCTGGCGGTCCAGTACCACCAGGTCCGCCAACGCGCCCACCCGGAGCAGGCCGCCCTGATCAAGGCGGTTCAGCCTTGCTGAACCGGAAGTATAGGCGGCCATGGCAATCTCCAAGGCCAGGGCCTCGCTTGGTATGAGAGGCTCTTCCCCCGACATTTCGGGGCCGCGGCGGTTGACGGCCACATGGATAGCCTGCCAAGGGTCGGGGGTGGAGACCGGCCAATCCGATCCCATCGCCAAAGCGGCGCCGGAGGAGACGAGGGAGTTGAAGGGGTATTGCCAGCCAGCCCTCTCGAGTCCGAGGATCGGCAAGGTCAACTCGGTCATCTGCTCGTCATTCTGCGCCCAGAAGGCCTGGGCGTTGGCTGTGACTCCGAGCCTGGCGAAGCGCGGCACATCCTGCGGGTGGACGATCTGGATGTGTGCCATATGGTGCCGTCTGGCGGTGCCGCCTGTGTTGGTGTTGCGGGCGTGCTCGATGGCATCGAGCCCGTCGCGCACCGCGCGGTCTCCAATGACGTGCATGTGCAGGTCAAAGCCCGCACCGTCCAATGCTGCGACCGCATCGAGGAGCACTTCCCTGGGCATATACGTCAGGCCGCGGGAGTCCGCTGCGCCGTGGTCGTTGGAACCTCCGGTGCAGGTGCACGGGCGCAGGTAGGGATCCAGCATCGCCGCTGTCTGATTCTCAGCCACCCCGTCCACCATGATCTTGGCGCTCGTGGTGGTGAAGCCCGCAACTCCGTTCTCCCGTCGCCGTTCTTCGAATCCTTCCACCAGCTCGGCGAGGTTGCCCGACGTTGTGGTGCGCGGCACCCACAAAGCTCCTGTGGCCCGTGCGGTGAGCATGCCGTTTCCGGCCAGCTGCCGGTATATCCGGCTGACGTCCGGGTAGCCCGCATAGTCCCCAAGGATCGCTTCCTGCCAGCCCGTGACGCCTTGCGCGTGCAGGAATCGCTGTGCCTCGAGCAGTGCTTCGGCCAGTTCCGCATCGGTGGGTTCCGGCACCAGCTTGCCCACAAGGTCCATGGCGCCCTCATGCAGAGTGCCGGTGGGGTTACCGTCGCTGTCCCGCTCCAGCCGCCCATCAGCAGGGTCCGGTGTTCGGGCATCGATGCCGGCCAGCTGAAGGGCCCGGGAGTTGACCCAGGCCCCGTGGTGGTCTCGGTTAAGGAGAAACACCGGCCGGTCTGCAACGACCTCGTCCAACTGCTCCTTGCGAGGGGCGCCGCCGTGGAAGTCGGCCATTGACCAACCACCCCCGGTGATCCACTCCTTGTCGGGATTAGCTGCGGCGTATTCCCGCACAGTGGCGAGCGCGGCCTTTGCCCCTGAGACCTCCGACAGGTCACAGCTGAGTCGTTCAATCCCGCCGTAAACGGCGTGTACGTGGGCGTCGGTGAAACCCGGGCACAGCAGCCTTCCGCGCAGATCTACCGTTTCCGCCGCTTTGCCGGCCGCGGCACGCACCTCATCGTCCGTGCCGACGTCCGTGATCCGCCCGCCGGTCACGGCGACTGCGGTAACGTCCGGTCGCAGGCGCACCCCGTCGAAGATTCTGCCGGAGTGGAATACCCAGTCGGTCATGCTGCTCCTTTGCGGTCCTTTCCTGGCCGGCGGCTTTTCCTCGACCCGCTGCTCGTCTCCGCCGGGGATGGTGTCAGGTGCGAATGATGAGCAGGTGCACATCATAAGACAGGCAACAGCCGCAAAGTCAACACCGTTGACTCTGCTTGTCTTACACTCCTCGGGCCCGCGGCGCGCCCGGGGCGCAACTGTGATCCAGATCACAGCCGGGACTGTTGTGGTGAGGTGGGCCACTATGCCACTCTTCAGTCAGCGCCGTTGACAACGCCGTTGACTTTACCCACAGGTGTCGATCGCTCCACTAGCCATACCCCTCGAAGGGAAACACATGCTTCCGACCAGTTCCATCCCGCCTCTCACGCCCAGGGTAGTTATTGGATTTCTTGGCACCTGGGTGATGGCTCTGCTTGCGGCCAACCTTGTACCCGTGCTGATCGGGGCGCTCATTGCGGACCTCGGCATGTCCATCACTGCGGCCTCTGCGCTGGCCACGGCAATGTCACTGGGCACCGCAGCAAGCATTTTTGCCTGTACCAAGTTGGTCGCGAAGGGAGACCGTCCCAGAGTTGCCCGAATAGGCCTGCTGGTTATGGCCCTCGGTTTCGGTGCGGGTGCCGCGACTCTGAACGAGACCGCCGTTGGCATCGGTATTGTGCTTGCGGGCATCGGCGCCGGCACAGTGGTGGCTGCCGGTACCGCAGCTTCCGCTGCTACCCGTGATCCGGACAAGACCGTCAACATAGTCATGATCGTCAACCGCCTGGCTGCGGCGGCACTTCTGGCTATCGTGCCGGTCCTCGGCAGCGACCTCCGCACGATTCTGCTCATCCTGACGGCAGTAGGGCTGGTCGGACTGCTCGCCGCTGGAGGGTTGCCCAACGTGCCCATCGAGGTAGCCCAGAAACCCGTCTCGGGGCGCCAGTTCGGGATCAAGGCCATCATTTTGGCGTTGGTTTTTGGGCTTTGGAGCATGACCGAAGACCTCGTCTACGCCATCTCCGGTGTGATTGGCACTGAACATGCCGGGATGACACTCGAGGACCTTTCCCTCGTCCTTTCGCTCAGCGTTGTCGGCGGTCTCGCGGGCGCGCTGCTTTCCCCGCTTGCCCTGAAGCTCCTGGGCCGATCCCTGGCCATCGGACTGATAATCACCATCGGATCCATCTGCAAATACCTGGTCTTGACAGCCGACGGATCAGCCACACTGTCGACAGGACTTGTAGTGGCTGGAGCGATGTACGGCGCCGTGCTGGCGCTGGTCTTCGCGCTTGCCGCGCGGATGGATCTCTCAGGCCGCGTGGCAACCCTTGTCACCGGCGTTTACATCGTGGGCGTTGCACTGGGACCGGTCGTCGGCGGCAGCCTGATCGGCATCATCAGCACGGACGCTTTGGGGCTGGCCATCGGTATTCCCAGCCTCATTTTCGGAGCGCTGCTGTACGCAGTATCCCGCGCCAGCGGTGTTGCGGAGCGTGGTGGTGAAATCGTCGAGTCAGTGAAAACCCAACAGGACGCAGTCGTGTAGCCGGGGAACAGGGAACGGCGAGAATCCGTCTCCGCCCTCCTCCACCTGACACCACGGCATCCGATGTGCGAGGCTACAGGTGTGGCGCACATCTTGGGGCGGGAAACCTAATGGGGGCAGAGGCGGGACTCGCTAATCCCCGGCAGCGGGCAAAAGGGCTCAATCGCGAAATCATCATCGATACCTGCCTGCAGCTGACTGACGAGTCCGGTGCTTCCGCACTAACGTTCCGCCGCATCGGGCGAGCCCTGGGCGCGGACCCCACCGCACTGTACAGACACTTTAAAGACAAAGACGAACTGCTTCTGGCGCTGACAGACCGTCTGATCGGCGAAGCCCTCCGTGATTTTGAGCCAACCCAATCCTGGCGAGAGGACATCCGGGAGTTGCTCATTCGCGGGCGCAGGGCCTACCTGGCACATCCCCAAGTGGCTGCCCTCGCCGCCGTGCGTGTGACACGGCAAGAGTCCGAGATGCGCTTCGTGGAGACGATTCTCGCCACCTTACGAAAAGCAGGATTCGAGGGTGACGACGTTGTCAAAATTTACCGGGCTTGCGCCGACTTTATGCTCGCCTGGACAGGTTTCAGTGCTGCCCTGAAGTTACTGGGCGAGAAGTCGGCAACGGACGTTCGGGCTTGGGCAGAAGCCTACGCCCAAGCTCCGGCCGGCCGCTTCCCGAACGCTGCGGCTGCTGCAGCCTCCATGTCAGCTATCGACGACGACGAGAACTTCCTATTCTCGCTGGACCTGCTGCTTGACGGCATTGAAGCCCGCTTAGCCGTGTAGCGCCCTGCTCGTTCAGGATCCTGCGGGCGCCGCGAAACCCAGCGTCTTGTCGATGATGTTCTCCAGCGGCTGCTGCCGGGTGTAGCGGGCGAAATTGTCCGCGAACTGCCCGGCCAGCTGGGGCAGCCAGCCACGGGCATCACCGCTGAGGTGCGGCGAAATGATCACGTTGTCCATCTTCCAGAGCGCGTGGTCGGCCGGCAGCGGCTCGGTTTCAAACACGTCCAGTGCGGCTCCGGCGATGGCGCCGGATCGCAGCGCCGCCACCAGGGCGTCGGTGTCCACGCACGCCCCGCGGCCCACGTTCACCAGCCGGGCCGTGGGCTTCATGGCCTCCAGCACGGCTGCGTCGACGAGGTGCCGGCTCTCTTCGGTCAGCGGTGCCACCATCACCACCCAGTCGAAGGTTCCGACGACGGCGGCGAGTTCCGACGACGCGTACACCTCGCCGAAGTCCGCGTCGTCGCTGCGGGCAGTGCGCCCGGCCCCGGCAACGTGCAGGCCGAGGGCCTTGAGCACGCGCGCGATCTCGCGTCCGATGGCACCGGTGCCCACGATGAGGGCGCGGCCGGACTCCAGTCGTTCGGTCTCACGGTGCCGCCAGGTGCGCTCCCGCTGCAAAGACAGCAGACCTGGCAGGTCCTTGGCGAAGGCGAGCATCCCGGCGAGGACGAATTCGGCGATCGGCCGGTCGAAGATGCCGCGGGCGTTGGTAACCACCACGCCTGAATCCCGCAGTTCCTGGAACAGGAGCTTGTCCACGCCGGCGGCGGCCACATGAATCCACTCCAGCGAGCCGGCCGCATGCCAGGCGTCCTCCAGTGCGGGGGAGAAAAAATCCCAGAGGAACAGCACCTGGGCGCCGTTCAAGGCTTCCTCCAGGTCGTCCGCGGTGGCGTAACGCACCTCCGCGGCGGCCTCCACGTCCTCCATGCCAGGCGGCAGGTGGTCTTTGTACAGGACGGTGACGACGGGTCTGGCCGCTGCGGCCATCAGGCTTCCGGCGCCTTGTTGCGCCGCGACTTCAGCGCGCCCAGCTGGTCGTCAACTTCTGTGCTGGCCTCCAGCCATTCGAAGGCCTCCTGCACTTGCGGCGAGTCCGGGTCCGACCATGCGATTTCGTTGCGGGCGGATGCCTCGGCCTCGATGCGACGGGTCTCCCGCTCGGCATCCCGGGCAGCGGACTGCATTCCGGTTGCGCTGCCGGCTGCCGCCGAGGCGGCCTGCTGCATGCCGAGCGTGGCCTGAGCGACGTTGTGGCGTGCCTGAAGGGTCTGGTACCGCAGGCGGCTCTCGTCTATCCGCGAGGACAGGCGGGCGAGCTCCCCGTCCAACCGGCGCCACTGATCGGCCATGCGCTCATATTGCCGGGCGAGGGTTTCCACGCGCTTCGACGCCGTAATGCTCCGGTGCAGGAACTCGCGGGCCCCGTCGTCGTCGCCGCGGGCCACGCACTCTTCGGCCTGGCGGTCGCAGTACGCCTGCTCTGCTTTGGCCTCATCCAACAGCAGCCCGATGCGGCGGCAGTCGGCCGCGATGTCCGCGACGCTGCGGCGGGCTTGGTCCACCGCTTCGGACTGCTGCTGCTGGCTGGCCTCTATGGCCGCCAGGGGATCGACCGGAGTCTCCCTGGCCGCGCGGTTGGCGCGGATGATGCGTCCAAGGCGGTGCTTGATGGACACGTTAGCTCCTCATGGGATCGGGCCGACGCCGCGCCGGGGCGGGCTGGCGTCTCCA